>NZ_OZ012597.1:600000-787600 GCF_963942435.1 Shinella sp. WSD5-1 | reverse complement strand
GCCGTCCGGCTTCAGGCAGGCGATGCGGGCGAAGATGACCTCCACCTTGCGCTTGCGGCACTCTTCGATGAGGCGTGCGGTGTTCGGGATCACCGTTTTGCGCATGCGATCGTAGAAGGGCTGCCAGCGGGCGGTCTCTTCCGGCGTGTCCTTCGGGTCGAGATAGGTGTTCTGGATGTCGATGACGAGCAGCGCGGTCGTCTGCGGATCGAGCACGATGTCGTCCGGCGCCTCGGCATTGGCGTAGTAGAAGGAACGGTAGGCGGTCTTCCAGCTCATGCAACTGTCTCCTTCTTGCGGCGGGCGCGGGTGAGAATGTGGCCGATCTCGCGGTTCGGGAAGAGGCCGCCGGGCTTGACGATCATCACGGCGATCATGGCGAGCGCCAGCACGATCTCGGTGAGGCCGACGACCTGGCCCGCGCCGATGGCGGTGGCGTTCAGCGCGCCCTCGGTGCCGCGCAGGCCCTCATAGGCAAACGTGATGAGGATGGTGCCGGCGACGGCACCGGTCACCGTGTTCGCCCCGCCGATCACCAGCATGGTGATGATGAGGAAGGTCTCCTTCAGGTAGAAGGCCTTCGGCGCGAACGACGTGATGAAGTGGCCCCAGAGCGCGCCGCCGATGCCGGCGATGAAGGCGGCGAGGATGAAGGCCCGCCAGCGCAGGTGCGGGATGTTCGCGCCAAGCGCGGCGGCGGCGACCTCGTCCTCTCGGGAGGCGCGGAGCAGCTTGCCGGTGCGCGATTCCTTGAAGAGCAGCGCAACGACCACCACGACGGCCGCGACGATGGCGGCGATCGGCAGGTCCGTCGTCTTCGGCAGGCCGAAGAGCGTGCGCGGGCCGTTGGTGAAGGCGCTCCAGTTGTTCATGACGGTGTAGAGCACCACGAGCAGCGCGAAGGAGGTGATGACGGAGGCCGCATCCGAAAGCCGCATCAGCGGATAGGCGACGACGGCCGCCACGACCGCGGCGAGCACGCCCGCAGCCAGCATGGCCAGCAGCGGCGAGATCTCCACCACCTTCATGAAGTCGTAGAGGTCCGGCAGCGCCATGCCCTTCATCTGGGCAGGTATGGTCAGCACGGCGGAGGTGTAGGCGCCAAGGCCCATGAAGCCGATATGGGCGAAGGAGAGCAGGCCCGAATTGCCCATGAAGGTCTGCAGGCCGACGACGAGAACCAGCGAGATCAGGAGGTTGGTCGCGATCCGGTCGTAGAGGCGGATGCCGATGAGCTGGCTGCCGATGGCGATTACGGCGATGACGGCGATGAGGACGAGGGCGGTGAGATAGGAATGTTTCATGGTCTCCGCTCCTCAGGTCCGCTGCCCGCTCGCCGGGCCCTTGATGAGGCCCTGCGGGCGCCAGAGCAGGATCAGGATGACGAGGCTGAAGGTGAAGGCGTCGCGGAACTTCAGGAGATCCTGCGACAGGGTGTAGTTGAGCGTCGTATCGATCAGCGCCAGGAGGAAGCCGCCGACGACGGCGCCCGGAAGGCTGCGCATGCCGCCGATGACGGTGGCGATGAAGGCGACGAGCAGCGGTTCGAGGCCGACGCCCGGCACGACCGTGCCGATGCGCCCGATCCACAGGATGCCGACGACGCCGGCGAGGAAGCCGGAGAGGGCGAAGGCCGAGGAGATGATGAGGTTCGCCGGTACGCCGAGCATGCGGGCCATGGTGAAGTTGGTGGCGGCCGCGCGCATGGCGATGCCGAGCGTCGTCCTGCGCATCAGGAAGGCGACGGCGGCGAGCAGCACGATGGAGGCGGCGATGGTGATGAGGTTGCGCACCGGCGTGATCGCGCCGCCAATCGAGACGGTCTGCGAGAAGATGTCCGGCAGGGGAACGTTGCGCGGGCGCGGCGAGATGAAGAGGAGGGCGGCGTTCTGCAACAGGTTGGAGAAGGCGAAGGAGGTGATCAGCACCGCCGTCACCGATTTGGCGCGCACCGGGCGGAAGGCGGCATAGTCGGTGAGGATGCCGAAGAGCACCGCCATGGCGACGGCGAGCGTTGCCATGACGAGCCAGGGCAGGCCGGAGCCGCTGGAAAGATACATGGTGTAGCCGGCGACCATGATGAGTTCGCCATAGGCGAAGTTCACCAGCCGCAGGATGCCGTAGATGATGACGAGGCCGAGCGCCATGAGGGCATAGGCCCCGCCGAGGCTGAGGACGTCGATGACGAACTGGATCGTGAAAGCCATCGCAATCAGCCTCCCAGATAATGTGCGCTGAGATCGCTTCCCGAGCGGACCTCTTCGGCGGTGCCGGATGCGACGATGGCGCCGAGCCGCATGACATAGGCGCGGTCGGCGATGGAGAGCGCCTGGTTCACGTTCTGCTCCACGAGAAGGATGGTGAGGCCGGATTTCTTCAGCGTCTCGATCATCTCGAAGATGCGCTCGACGATGGCGGGCGCAAGACCCAGCGAGGGCTCGTCGAGGAGGAGGACGCGCGGGCGCGCCATCAGCGCGCGGGCGATGACGAGCATCTGCTGCTCGCCGCCCGAAAGCGTCCCGGCCGGCTGGTTCGACCGCTCCGCGAGGCGCGGGAAGAGCGTGTGCAGCCTTTCGAGGTTCTGCCGGTTGCCGGCCTGGTCGCGGCGGTGGATATAGGCGCCGAGCATGAGGTTCTCGGCGACCGTCAGGTCCGGGAAGACGTCGCGGGTTTCCGGCACGGTGGCAAGGCCGGCGCGGATGACCTGTTCGGGATTGGCGGCGGTGATGTCGCGGCCTTCGAGCGTGATCGTACCGCCCGCCGCCTTCAGCGCACCGGCGATGCATTTGATGGTCGAGGATTTGCCCGCGCCGTTCGCGCCGAGCAGGCTGACCAGCTCGCCCCTGGCGACGGTGAGGCTGATGCCGCGCACCGCGCGGATCGTGCCGTAATTGACGGAGAGGCCCGTGATCTCAAGCATGGGCCGCCCCCTTGCCGAGATAGGCCTCGATGACGGCCGGATGGCTGCGGACATGGGCGGCGTCCCCTTCCGCGATGGTGCGGCCGGAGGCGAGCACGTGCAGCCGGTGGCAGAGGCGCATGATGAGACCCATGTCGTGATCGATGATGAGAAGGCCGAGGCCGCGTTTCTTCGGCAGTTCTGAGAGGGTGTGCAGGAGGGTTTCCGTCTCCGCGTCGTTCATGCCGGCGGCGGGCTCGTCGAGCAGCAGGAAGCGCGGCTCGGCGGCGAGCGCCCGTGCGATCTCGACGCGGCGCTTGTCGCCGTAGCTGAGGCTTTCGCCCAGCTCGTCCGCCTTCGCCGATAGGCCGAGTTCGTCGAGAAGGTTTTTCGCGCGCTCGGTGGCGACGGCGCGGGAGGCGCCCTTCGCCAGTGCTGCGGCCTCGACATTCTCCAGCACCGTCATCGTGTTGAAAAGGCGCACGATCTGGAAGGAGCGGCTGACGCCGGCAAGGGCGATCTGGCGCGGCGAGAGGCCGGAAAGGGTCGTGTCGCCGGCGGTGATCGTGCCGCCCGCCAGCTTCACCTGGCCGGTGATGGCGTTGATGAGCGTCGTCTTGCCCGAGCCGTTCGGGCCGATCAGGCCGACGACCTCGCCGGTGAGGACGGAGAGCGACACATGGTCGAGGGCGCGGAGGCCGGTGAATTCCACCGACACGTCGTTTACCGCGAGGCGCGTTTCAGACATGGCTTTTCCGAAGGTGATGGGCCGGCTTTGGCGGCCGGCCCGTAAAGTACGATCAGGGCTTCGGCAGGGATTCCGGCTTGCGCCAGCCCACGAAGGTCGGCTTGCCGCCCTTCAGCTCGATGAGCGCCGCCGCCTTGTTCGGAACGTGGCCCTCTTCGGCCGTGCCGTAGTCGAGGTCGCCGGTCAGGAGCTTGAACTGACCGTCCTCCAGCGCCTTGGCGAGCGCGGCGCCTTCCGTCGTGCCGGCGGCCTTGATCGCCTCGGCGATCATCATGATCGTGTCCCAGCCCGTCGAGACGAAGGACGTGTCCGGGTCCTTGCCGAACATCTCCTTGTAGAGACCGATGAACTTCTCCATTTCCGGATCCGCTCCCGTTCCCATCCAGGTATGGGTGACGAAATAGACGTCGTTGCCGAACTTCTCGCCGAGCGCCTCGTGCATGGCCGGGTCGTCATAGGCGTCGCCGCCGAGGATCGGCGCGTCATAGCCGACTTCGCGCAGCGCGCGGATGATCACGCCGATATCCGTGCCGTAGGACGAGACGAAGATCACGTCCGGCTTCTTGCCGAGCGCCTGGAGACGCGCGAGCTGGGCGGAAAAGTTGTTGTCGCCGTTCGTGTAGGTGTCTTCGAGAATGATCTCGCCGCCATCGGCCTTGAACTGCTCGACGAAATACTTCGACAGCGACTTGGTGTAGGCGATGAACTGGTCGGTGACGACATAGGCCGTCTTCCAGCCCTTCTCCTTGAAGGCGAAATCGGCTGCCGTCGCGCCCATCGTGGTGTTCCACATGGAGAGCGTGAACTGCTTGTCGCCGAGCGACCAGGAAGAGTAGAGCGGATCGGAGGCGCAGGTCGAGATGCCGACGAGGCCGGCCGACTGCGCCTCGCGGCTCGCCGGCGAACCGAAGTCGAAATCGCAGGGCGCGACGATGACCTGGGCGCCCTTGTCGATCAGCTCGACGGCGACGTTGCCGACTGTCACCGGATCGGATTTGCCGTCGATGTTAATGAACTCGACCTGCTTGCCGAGCACGCCGCCATTGTCGTTGAGATATTTCACCGCGACCTGCGCGCCGTTGTAGCCGGGCGTGTCGAGCGGCGCCTGGATGCCCGTCATCGAGAGCGCGCCGCCGATGACGATCTTGTCGTCCTCGGCAAAGGCCGCGGAGGCGGCGAGCGCAAGGCTTGCGGCCGCCAGAAGCAGTTTGGAAGTCTTCATCATGGTCGTTCCCCTTTTTGATGCCTTTCGGCAGTGAAGTGTCGCGCGGCCCGGCCTTTTGTTGTGTTCTGCGGCCCGCTTTCGGATGCTCCTCGTTTCCGTCCCGTCGGTTCGTCTGCGGGCCCTACTGCCCGATCTCCTTCAGCAACGCATCGGTCGAGACCTGCCGGCAATAGCCTTTGATGGCGCTCAGCGAGGTGTCGTGGCGCTCCTGCGAATAGGTGCCGCAGGCATCGGGCACCAGCGTCACGAGATAGTTGAGGTCGCAGGCATCGCGCACGGCCGATTCCACGCACTGGTCGGTCAGAAGTCCACACAGCACGAGTTGTTTTACGCCGAGGTTGCGCAGGATGTAGTCGATATGGGTGGAGACGAAGACGCTGGACGAGCTCTTCGGGAAGACGATCTCGTCCTCCAGCGGCTCCAGCTCGTCGATGACCTTGCCGTCCCACGAGCCCTTCGGCACGTTGAAGCCGGTGATCTTGTAGTCGAGGCTGCGGTCGCGGCCATCCCTGGTGAGGCTTTCGATCGTGGTGTGCAGCACCTCGATGCCGGCCTTGCGGAAGCCTCCCAGCAGGCGCTGCATGTTCGGGATCGCGACCTCGTGGATGCGCTTGAAATAATAGCCGTATTTTCCCGCGATATCGGCGTCGGACACGTCCTTGAACTCGCCGCCCTCGCGGCGCACGGAAAAGTTCTGCACGTCGATGAAGAGGATGGCGGAGGCGGCCGGATCGAGCGGCACGTCGCGGGTGGTCAGATGGTCAGCGGCCATCAGGCGTTTCCTTCGAGGCTGTCTGCCGCAAGGCGGAGGGGGCCGGCGAGGCGGCCTGCCCATTCCTCCTGCCCGCGGACATCGTTGATGAGATCGTTGCGCACTTCCAGAAGCACATGCGCTATGCCGCGCCGCTCGCCGTGCACCGGGATCGTGTAGTCGGAGATGTCGTCGACGTGATAGGGTGCGTTGAGCTTGACGGTGACGTCCGGATTGGCGGCGCGGAACGTCTGCGCAAGCCGCTCGGCAAGGCGGGCATCGCGGTTGTAGAGCAGGCCGAGCTCGAAGTCCCGCGTCGCGCCCGTCGCGCGCATGACCGGCGTGAAACTGTGCACCGAGACGAGGACGAGCGGCTTTCCCGTCGCCTGCCGCTGGTCGAGAGCCACGGCGATCGCCTCGTGCAGCGGCTGGTGGATTTCCACATAGCGGCGGCGGCGGTCGAGATCCGTGACATCGGCATTCGCCGGCACCGGCGTGCCGTCGCTCTCCCCGACGACGCAATCCTTCGCCTCGAAGGGACGGTTGCAGTCGATGACGAGACGGCTGTAGCGCTGCAGGATGAGGGCGGCGTTAAGGCGATCGGCAAGGCCGCGGGCGACGCCCTCCGCGCCGACGTCATAGGCGATGTGGCGGTCCATCTCCGCGGGAGGAATGCCAAGGTCGCCGAGGGCAGCCGGAATGACACGGCCGGCATGTTCGCAGGTCAGGAAGATCGACGAGGCGCCGGCGGAATTGATCCACTCCACGGGTTCCGGGTCGCCCGCCTGCAGCAATCTGGTCGTATCGCGGTCTGCGAACCTGAGCATGAGATGGGGATCCGCCATGCGCCCGCCGATGCGGGCTTCCATGTTGGGCAGTCAAGGAAATTTTTAGATCATAGTCAATCTAGTTTTTCCATTTGACTAATTTTTTTCATGGCGCGAATATTCGTGCCAACCAGGGGAACGAACGCCAATGAGCGATGGGAAGTCGTCGACGACGATCCGCACGAGGATCCGCGATGCGGCAGCGCAGCTGACCGCCAGCGAGCGCAAGATCGCCAATGCCATTCTTGCCGATTATCCCTTCACGGGCCTCGAAAGCATCCAGGAGCTGGCGGCCAAGACCGGGGTCAGCGCGCCCTCGATCACCCGCTTCGTCAGCAAGATCGGCTGCGGCGGCTTCCAGGACCTGCAGCGCCAGCTGATCACCGAGCTGAAGGAAGGGCAGCGCTCGCCGCTCGACCTGAAATCGAGCCAGAAGCCGGTCGGCCATTCGGAATTCCTGTCGGAATATGTGGCGCGCGTCTCGGCGGTCATGCAGGAGATGACGGCGACGGTGTCGCAGGCGCAGTTCGACATTCTCGCCGACCTGCTTGCCGATCCGGCGCGCAACATCTTCCTGCTCGGCGGGCGCGTCAGCGACAATGTCGCCGCGTTCCTGTCGATCCACCTGCGACAGATCCGCAGCGGCATCTACCACATGTCCGACAATCCGGAAATGTGGCCGGAGCACGTCTTGCGCATGCGCCGGAAGGACGTCGTACTGCTGTTCGATTTCCGGCGCTACCAGCTCAGCCTCGCGCGCCTTGCCGAGACGATCGCCAAGAAGCGTGGCGCGACCATCGTCGTCGTCACCGACAAGTGGATGTCGCCAGCCGCGCGCAGCGCCGACCATATCGTCGCGCTGCCGATCGATGCCGGCACTGCCTGGGATACGGTGGCCGCCGCCATGGCGCTCGTCGAGGCGCTGATCGTTCGCGTCTCGGAGGCCGACTGGGAGGCGACGCAAAAACGCATCAAGGATTGGGACGGCATCCGCTTTTCGATGCCGGGTTATGACCAGATCAACGGGGACGCCGATGAAACGTGAGGAAATGATGGTCGCCTGCTGCGGCGACCTTTCGGGCAAGGTGCGCGGCAAGGCCTTTCCGCTGGCGCAGATGGACAAACGCCTGAAGCGTGGCGTCGGCTGGACGCCGACCAACGTGCAGATCACCTGCTTCGACAACATAGCCGAAAGCCCGTTCGGTTCGCTCGGCGACCTCGTGCTCATTCCCGATCCCGCGACGCGCGTCAGCATCGAGAGCGAGGAGGGGGCGCCGAACGAGAATTTCGTCATCGGCAACATACGCTATACCGATGGCCGGCCGTGGGAGTTCTGCACGCGTTCGATCCTCGAGGCGGCGCTCGATCGTCTGCAAAGGGTGGCGGGCGTCACGCTCTACGGCGCCTTCGAGCACGAGTTCCAGATCAAGCACCTCGTCTCCGATATCGGCAAGGCCTTCACGCTCGGCGGGTTCCAGGAGGAGCGGCACTTCTGCGAGGCGATCATCGCGGCGATGCGGGAGGCGGGCGTGACGCCCGACACCATCCTCAAGGAATTCGGCGCCGGCCAGTTCGAGGTGACGATGGGCCCGCAGAAGGGCGTGACCATCGCCGACCACTCGCTGATCACCCGCGAACTCGTCGGCCTCGTCGCCCGCGAGCTCGGCTACGACCCGACCTTCACGCCGATCCGCGATCCGGCGGGCGTCGGCAACGGCGTGCATGTGCATATGAGCATGCTGGATGCGGCCGGCAATCCCGTCACCCACGATCCGGCCGGCAAGCACGAGCTCTCCGGCGTCGCCGGAAAATTCGTCGCCGGCATCCTGAAATATCTCGATTCGATCATCGCCATCACCGCGCCGAGCGTCGTCTCCTATCTGCGCCTCACCCCGCATCGCTGGAGCGCCGCCTTCAACAATCTCGGTTTCCGTGATCGCGAGGCCTCGGTGCGCATCTGCCCGGTTTCCGACATCAGCGACATCGCCCGTGCGGCCCAGTTCAACTTCGAGTTCCGCGCCGCCGACGGTGCGGCCAACCCGCATCTGGCGCTCGCCGCCATCGTGCATGCCGGCGTGCAGGGCATCGAGGAGGGGCTGGCCGTGCCGGAGGCGACGCAGGAGGACCTTTCGCTGCTGGGCGTCGAGGCGCTGGCCGCGCGCGGTTACGTCCGCCTGCCGCAGACGCTGGAGGCCGCGCTCCAGCGGTTCCGCGGCAATGCGACGGTCTGCGGCTGGTTTCCGGAAGGGTTTGCCGACGTCTACATCAAGCACAAGGAGGGCGAGATCGCCTATCTTGCCGGCAAGACGCAGGCCGAGATCTGCGCCGCCTACGAAAGCGCCTACTAGCCACAAGGCTTTGCGGCGCGGGGAACCACGCAAGGCTCCCCGCGTTCCTTTCGGGTGAATTTGACCTGAAAGGAGAATTTCCATGGTCGCTGCAAGCGAAATTCGTGAACATATGGAAGTCCGCGCCGCCGATGGCCGCCATGTCGGCACCGTCGACCACATGGAAGGCGACAGCCGCATCAAGCTCACCAAGAGCGATTCGAAGGACGGCCAGCACCACCTGATCCCCCTCGACTGGGTCGACCACGTCGATGCCCATGTGCATCTGAACAAGGACGCGCAGGAAGTCGAGCGCCAGTGGTCGGCGATGAACTGATCGTCCCGCCTCTCGGCAGGATCCAAAGCGGTTCGGCGAAATATTCGCCGGGCCGCTTTTCCGTCAGCGCGCCAGCGCGACGTTGACGCCGGCCGCCTTCAGCGCGGCGGAGACATCGCGGGGCGGCGCCTTGTCGGTGAAGAGATCGGTCAGCATGCTGAATTCGCAGACGCGCACCAGCCCCTGCCGGCCGAACTTCGTGTGGTCGGTGACGACGACGGCCCGCTTGCCGCGCGTGACCACGGCGCGCGCGAATTCCGCTTCCTCCAGGTCGTAGTCCATCACGCCGATCGCGGCATCGATCGCGCCCGTGGAAATGACCGCATGGCCGACGGTGAAATGGTTGATGAATTCGATCGCCGAGACGCCGAAGGCCGCGCCATTGTCGCTGCGCAGCTCGCCGCCCGCCATGTAGACCCGGTTGTCGTTGACCGTCGAAAGCGTGCGCGCGATGTCGGAGGAGTTGGTCACGACCGTCAGCCGCCGGTGGCCGAGCAGCTCGCGGGCGAGGTAGCTTGTCGTCGTGCCCGTATCGAGCATGATCGAATCACCGTCGCGGATCGTCGCGGCCATGGCAACGGCGATCGCCTTCTTCGCCTCGCTGTTTTCGCGCATGCGCTTTTCGAAGGGCGCTTCGCCGACCACGGAGGGCAGCGCCACGGCGCCGTGCATCTTCACCACGGTGCCGTTCGTCGTCAGCGGCTTGATGTCCCGCCGCACGGTTTCCAGCGAAACGTCGAGTTTCCTGGCAAGGTCGGCGATCGTCACCGTGCCGTCCTGCTGGAGCAGCCTCAGAATGTCGTTATGGCGTTTGGAGTGGTTCATCGTCGTCATGTCCGCATGCGTTCTCCTGCTTCATAATCCTAGACGGATCATCTGGCAAGAAAGCCGCAAATTCGGTCACAAAGGCAGAAAAAGCCACATTTCAGGATTGACAGCCGCTTTCATCCAGCGTGTGATCTACACTATGCGCAGGCCGACAGATACAAAAGTACGGGGAACGGCATCCGGCGCATCAGAAAGCATCGACTTCAAAGTGCGACCGGGAGATCACGCATGTTTCAACCTATTCGCCTGCCAGGACTGTTCGCCGCGACGCTTTGCCTGTCCGCGGCCTTCACGATTGCGCCCGCGGCGGCGCAGGAATCCACCGATCCGATCAAGCTGACGCTGCACGACTGGACGGGCCAGCTCATCACCACGGAAATCATGGGCGAGGTGCTGAAGAAGGCCGGCTATTCCGTCGAATATGTCCAGGCCGACTATCTCGCGCAGTTCGCGGGCCTGGAGACCGGCGACCTGCACGTCGCCATGGAGATGTGGGAAACCACCGGCCGTGACGCGATGGACGCCGCGACGGCCACCGGCAAGGTCGAGAATTTCGGCGAGACCGGCATGCAGGCCAAGGAAGAGTGGTGGTATCCGGCCTACATGAAGGAGAAATGCCCCGGCCTGCCGAACTGGGAGGCGCTGAAGAGCGAAGCCTGCGCGGAAGCCTTCTCGATCCCCGAGACCGCGCCGAAGGGCCGTTATCTCGGCGGCCCCGTCACCTGGGGCGGTTTCGACGACGAGCGCGTCGAGGCGCTGGACCTGCCCTTCGAGGTGATCCATGCCGGCACGGACGCCGCGCTCTTCGCGGAGCTGGAAAGCGCCTACCAGCGCCAGGCGCCGATCCTGCTGTGGATCTACGCGCCGCACTGGGCGCCGGCCAAATACCAGGGCGAGTGGGTCGAGTTCCCGCCCTATTCGAAGGAATGTTACGAGGACCCGGCGGCCGGTGTGAACCCCGATGCCGCCTACGACTGCGGCAAGCCCTTCGGCCCGATCTGGAAGGTCGGCTGGTCCGGCGTCAAGGACAAGTGGCCGGGCGCCTATGCCGCCATCAAGGCGTTCAGCGTCAACAATGACGAGATGGGGGCGATGATCACCAAGGTGGACCTCGACGGCAAGAAGGTCTCCGAGGTGGTCGCCGAGTGGATGGCGGCGAACGAAGCGCGCTGGTCCGGCTGGATCAAGAAGTAGCGCGCAAGGCCCGGCCCTCCGCCAGCAGGGGAGGCCGGGCGCCTTTCGTGCGGTCCCGTAGGGACCGCGTTTCGATCACGCGACCGGAATGACGATGGCCTCTAGCGAACCGAAACTTGTCTGCCGCGGCGTCTGGAAGATCTTTGGCGCAGGCGGCAGATCCCTGGCCGGCCCTTCGGCCGCGCGGCTGACGAGCGCGGACCTGCGCGCCGCCGGCGCCGTCGGCGCGGTGCGCGACGTCAATATCGAGGTGCGCGAGGGCGAGATCTTCGTCATCATGGGCCTGTCCGGCTCGGGCAAATCGACGCTGGTGCGCTGCCTCTCGCGCCTCATCGAGCCGACCTCCGGCGACATCCTCTTCAACGGCGAGAACCTGCTTGCGGCAAGCGAGGCGCGGATGATCGAGATCCGCCGCCACCAGATGGGCATGGTCTTCCAGCATTTCGCCCTGCTGCCGCACCTCACCGTGCTGGCGAATGTCGCCTTCCCGCTGGAGATCCAGGGCATCGAGCGGGCAGCGCGCGAGGAGCGGGCGCGGCGCATGATCGACCTCGTCGGCCTTACCGGCCGTGAGAACGCCTTCCCGCGCGAGCTGTCCGGCGGCCAGCAGCAGCGCGTCGGCATTGCCCGCTCGCTCGCCGCCGAGCCGGAGCTCTGGTTCCTCGACGAGCCCTTTTCCGCGCTCGACCCGCTGATCCGCCGCGAGATGCAGGACGAGTTCCTGCGCCTGCAATCGGTGCTGAAGAAGACCATCGTCTTCATCACCCACGATTTCGACGAGGCGATCCGCCTTGCCGACCGCATCGCCATCATGAAGGACGGCGAGATCGTGCAGGCGGGCACGCCCGAGGATCTCGTGCTGAACCCGGCGACGCCCTATGTGGCGGAGTTTACGCGCAGCGTCGCCCGGGCCAAGGTCGTCAAGGTGGCCGCCCTGATGCGGCCGCTGAACGGCACGCTGCCGCCGGCCTCGATCCGCGCGAATGCGCCGGTGGCCGAGGCCGCGCCGCTCTTTTCGCGCGGCGCGGAGACGCTTGCCGCCGTCGACGGGACGGGAACGCCCGTCGGCCTCATCGACCGTGCGGCGGTCGTCGACGTGATGATGCGGGGCTGACGACATGGGCGCGTCCTTCCCCGTCCTCCAGCCCGTCTCCGAGCCGATCCCGGAAAACCCGGCCTCGCGCGGTGCGGCGCGGGCGCGCTGGCTGTGGCCGCTCGCGCTCGCCCTCTTCGTCCTCTTCTGGCAGTTCGGCGAGGGCTTTGCGAAATGGGCCTTCTCCTATCCGCGCGCCCTCGAGATCCCGGCGGCGCGCTGGATCGGCAGGGCGACGAAATGGCTGGTGGACGAGGCGAGCTTCGGCCTCTTCACCTTCACGGACCTTACCCGTTTCGTCGCCGATATCATCGACGTTCCCTACCGGGTGGCGCTCGGTCTCCTGTCGAGCGGCCTCCTGTCGGGGCAGGGCTCAAGCGCCGTGCAGCACCTGCCGCCGCTCTCCTGGCTCGCCGTGCTCGCCATCGTCGCGCTGATCGGCCACCATGCCGGCGGCGCGCGGCTTGCCGCGCTCGTCACGGCCTGCTTCGGCTTCCTCGTCATCTTCGGCCAGTGGACGAGCGCCATGGTGACGCTCGCCTCCATCGTCGTCGCCGTGCCGATCGGCGTGGTGGCCGGCCTCCTGCTCGGCCTTGCCGCTTGGCGCTGGCCGTTCTTCGAGCGGATGCTGGTTCCCGTTCTCGATCTCATGCAGACGATCCCGGTCTTCGCCTATCTCGTGCCCGTGCTCGTCTTCTTCGGCTTCGGCCCGACGGCGGCGATCGTCGCGACGCTGATCTATGCCCTGCCGCCGATGGCGCGCGTTACCATCCTCGCCATGCGTTCCGTGCCGGCGGAGATCCGCGACCTCGGCAACATGGTCGGCTGCAGCCGGCGGCAGATGACCTGGAAGGTCATGGTGCCGTCTGCCAAGGACAGCCTGATGGTCGGCGTCAACCAGGTCATCATGCTTTCGCTGAACATGGTCATCATCGCCTCGATGATCGGCGCCGGCGGCCTCGGCTTCGACGTGCTCGCCGCGCTCCGCCGCCTCGATATCGGCGTAGGCCTCGAAGCGGGGCTCGCCATCGTCGCGCTCGCCGTGGCGCTCGACCGGCTGAGCCAGGCCTATGCGGAAAAGGCCGGCCGGCCGGCGGCCGGGATCGCGGCGGGCGGCGGCTTCGTCTCCCGCCATCCCTATCTCGTCGCCGCACTGGCGATCGTCGTCGCGACCTTCCTCGCCGGGCTTGCCGTGCCTGCACTGCAGAGCTTTCCGGAACGCTGGCAGGTCTCCACCGGCACCTTCTGGTCCGAGGTGGTGCGCTGGATCAACGTCAATTTCTTCGACGCGCTGGAGGCGGTCCGCAACGTCATCCTCCTGAACCTCCTCGTCCCCCTGAAGCGGCTGCTCGGCGACCTGCCCTGGGCCGGTGTCGTCGCGCTGCTGGCGCTGGCAGGCTACCGGCTGGGCGGCCTGCGCCTTGCCGCGCTGGTCGGCGTGCTTTCCTTCCTGGTCGCCGCGACCGGGCAATGGGAGAAGGCGATGATCACCGTCTATCTCTGCGGCATCTCCGTCGTCTTCGCCTGCCTCATCGGCGTGCCGCTCGGCATCCTGGCGGCCGAGCGCGCGCGGTTGTGGCGCTGGCTCCAGCTCGTCATCGACACGCTGCAGACGCTGCCGTCCTTCGTCTATCTCATGCCCGTCGTCATGCTCTTCCGCGTCGGCGATTTCACCGCGATGATCGCTGTCGTCGCCTATGCCGTCGTGCCGGCGATCCGCTACACGGTGCTGGGTCTCCAGCGCGTCGATCCGCGCGTGGTGGAGGCGGGCCGCGCCATGGGCTGCACACAGGGACAGATCCTCGCCAAGATCAAGCTGAAGCTGGCGCTGCCGGAAATCCTGCTCGGCCTCAACCAGACGATCATGTTCGCCCTCTCCATGCTGGTCATCACCGCACTGGTCGGCACGCGCGATCTCGGGCAGGAGGTCTATATCGCGCTCACCAAGGCCGACACGGGCCGCGGTATCGTCGCCGGCCTCTCGATCGCCTTCATCGCCATCATCGCCGACCGGCTGATTTCCGCCGGTGCGAACCGCATCCGCGAGAGGATGAGCTGATGGAGGGCCATGTCGAGCTCAGCCGCGCCGTCGAGGATCGCATCCGCGCTCTGCCCTGCTGGGCGGGCCGCATCGAGATCGCGCCGCTGAAGGGCGGCATCAGCAACGAGAGCTATCTCGTCGGCGATGCGGCGGGGCGCCATGTCGTGCGCTTCGGCCGGGACTACCCTTTCCATCATGTCTTCCGCGAGCGGGAGCTGATGACGGCGCGGGCGGCCCATGCGGCCGGCTTCGGCCCGGAGGTGCGCTACGCCGAGCCCGGTGTCATGGTCTCGGCCTTCCTCGGCGCGAAGACATTCGGCGCCGCGGATGTCGCCGCCGAGCGGCGGCGCGTGGCGGACCTGCTGCGCCGGTTCCACGACGAGATGCCGCAGGAGGTGAGCGGCGCCGCCTTCCTCTTCTGGCCCTTCCATGTGGTGCGCGACTATGCCCGCACGCTGCGGGAGGGCGGCAGCCGCATGAAGCCGCACCTTCCGGGTTACCTCGCGCTCGCCGAGGAGCTGGAGGCGGCACAGGCGCCGCTGCCGATCGTCTTCGCGCACAACGACCTGCTGCCGGCCAACATCCTCGACGACGGCGCAAGGCTCTGGCTGATCGACTTCGAATATGCCGGCTTCTCCACCGCCATGTTCGATCTTGCCGGCGCCACCTCCAATGCCGGGCTTTCGCCCGACGAGGCGGAGAATTTCCTCGCCGCCTATTTCGCCGGCGCGCCCGCCCCGGCGATCCTTCGCTCGCATGCCGCCATGCAATGCGCCTCGCTGCTGCGCGAGGCGATGTGGAGCATGGTCTCCGAACTTCATCTGACAGCGCCCGGCGCCGACTATGTCGGCTACACCGCCGAAAATCTCGATCGTCTCGACAGGGCGCTCGACCATTACAGAACAAAATACGGGAAACACGCCAAATGACCCTGCCATCCCATGCTGAGATCGTTGTCATCGGCGGCGGCATCATCGGCTGCTCGACGGCCTATCATCTCGCCCGCGACCACAAGGCGAACGTGATGCTCCTGGAGCAGGGCACGCTGACCTCGGGCTCGACCTGGCATGCGGCCGGCCTCGTCGGCCAGCTCCGCTCCTCGGCGTCGATCACCCGGGTGCTGAAATATTCCGTCGATCTCTACAAGGGCCTCGAAGCCGAGACGGGCCTTGCGACCGGCTGGAAGATGACGGGATGCCTGCGGCTTGCCACCAACCAGGACCGCTGGACGGAATTCCGCCGCCTCGCCACCACGGCCAAGAGCTTCGGCATGGACATGCACCTCCTGACGCCGCAGGAGGTCAAGGCCATGTGGCCGCTGATGGAGGTCGGCGACCTCGTCGGCGCAAGCTGGCTGCCGACCGACGGCCAGGCGAGCCCCTCGGACATCACCCAGTCGCTCGCCAGGGGCGCGCGCATGCATGGTGCGACGATCGTCGAGAACGTGCGTGTCACGGGCTTCGACATCGAGGACGGCCGTATCCGCCGCGTGCGCACGACGCGCGGCGACATCGCCTGCGAAAAGGTGGTCAACTGCGCCGGCCAGTGGGCGCGGCAGGTGGGCGCGATGGCCGGCATCAACGTGCCGCTGCAGCCGGTCAAGCACCAGTATATCATCACGGAAACCGTGCCGGGGCTCGCCACCGATGCGCCGACGATCCGCGATCCCGACCGCCGCACCTATTTCAAGGAGGAGGTCGGCGGGCTCGTCATGGGCGGCTACGAGCCGAACCCGCAGCCCTGGACGACCGGCGACGTGCCGGACGAGTGGGCCTACCGGCTCTTCGACGACGATTTCGACCATTTCGAGCAGCATATGGTGGAGGCGATCGCTCGCGTGCCGGCGCTGGAGAAGGTCGGCGTCAAGCAGATGATCAACGGGCCGGAGAGCTTTACGCCCGACGGCAACTTCATCCTCGGCGTGGCGCCGGAATGCAGCAACATGTTCGTCGGCGCGGGCTTCAACGCCTTCGGCATCGCCTCGGGTGGCGGGGCGGGCTGGGTGCTGGCGCAATGGGTGATCGACGGCGAGGCGCCGCTCGATCTCTGGGTGGTCGATATCCGCCGCTTTGCCGGCATGCATCGCGACCGGCAATGGGTGCTCGACCGCACGCTGGAGGCCTACGGCAAGCACTACACGATCGGCTTTCCGCACGAGGAATACGAGAGCGGCCGCCCGCGCGTTGTCTCGCCGCTCTACGAGCGGCTGAAGGCGCATGGCGCGGTGTTCGGCTCCAAGCTCGGCTGGGAGCGGCCGAACTGGTTCGCGCCGAAGGGCATGGAGGCGCGGGACGTCTATTCGATGGGAAGGCAGAACTGGTTCTCGATGGTCGGCGACGAGCACCGCCATGTGCGCGAGGCCGTCGGCATCTTCGACCAGTCCTCCTTCGCCAAATACGAGATGACGGGGCCGGACGCGCTGAAGGCGCTCGACTGGATCTGCGCCAACGATGTCGGCAAGCCAGTGGGGCGGTTGACCTATACGCAGCTTCTCAACAGCCGCGGCGGCATCGAGGCGGACCTGACGGTGGCGCGGCTCGCCGAGGAGAAATTCTACATCGTGACCGGCACGGGCTTCCGAACCCATGACCTCGGCTGGATCACGGATCATCTTCCCGGCGGCCTCGACGTGACGCTCAGCGACGTGACTGAGGATTTCGGCACGCTGTCGCTGATGGGGCCGAAGGCGCGCGATGTTCTGGCCGCGCTTGCCGATGCCGATGTCTCCAATGCCGGCTTCCCCTTCGGCCATGTGCGGGAGATCGTGCTTGCCGGCCATGTCGTGCGGGCGCTGCGTGTCACCTATGTCGGCGAGCTCGGCTGGGAGCTGCATGTGCCGATCGAGGCCATCGGCACGGTCTTCGATGCGTTGATGACGGCCGGCGCCCCGTTCGGTATCCGCCCGGTCGGTTATCGCGCGCTGGAATCGCTGCGCCTCGAAAAGGGGTATCGCGCCTGGGGTTCGGACATCACGCCGAACGACACGCCCTTCGATGCCGGCCTCGGCTGGGCGGTGAAGCTGCGCAAGAACACCGATTTCCTCGGCCGCCGGGCGCTGGAGGCCCTGCAGGGCGAAAAGCGCAAGAAGGCGCTGGCCGGTTTCACGGTCGACAATCCGGACATCGTGCTCGTCGGCCGCGAGACGATCCTGCGCAACGGCGAGCCCGTCGGCTACCTCACCAGCGGCGGCTATGGCTATACGCTCGGCAAGAATGTCGGCTACGGCTACGTGCGCCGCGCCGAGGGTGTGGACGACGATTTCCTGACGGGCGGCGACTACGAGCTCGTCGTCGCCATGGAACGCACGCCGGCGAAGATCCACCTCGAACCGCTCTACGACCCGGCCGGTGCGCGTGTGAAAGCCTGATCCTGCGGCAGGGAAGGCCTCCGGGCTTTCCGGATCGAAGAATCCATAGTATACCCCCCTATATTATGGATTCGAAAGGCGATCCCGCATGAGCCACACCATCCAGCAGAAGGACAAGCTGATCGCCCGGGTGCGCCGCATCCGCGGCCAGATCGAGGGCATCGAACGCGCGCTGGAAGGCGAGGCGGGCTGTGCGGAGATCATGCGCCAGCTCGCCTCCGTGCGCGGCGCGCTCGGCGGCCTGACGGCGGAAGTGATGGAGGACCATCTGCGCCATCACGTGATGGAAGCCGAGACGAAGGCGGACTGTCTTCAAGGCGGCGAGGAGCTGATCGGGGTCATCCGGACCTACATGAAATAGCGCAGGTCCCGCAGCAGGGCGAAGCAGCCTTGCCGTGGGCGCTGCCGAGGGTATTCGGCCCCGCCTGCCGCAACGAAAGGGAGTCCCATGGCAAACGATACGACGGCAAGGCCAACCCACGACCACGTCTTCCTCGGCGCCGACCACAGCCGCAACGAGCGCAGGGTCTGGCTCGTCATCGCGCTGACCGCCGGCATGATGGTGGCGGAAATCGTCGCGGGCACGATCTACGGCTCGATGGCGCTGGTGGCGGACGGCTGGCACATGTCCACCCATGCCGGCGCCATGCTGATCGCGGCGCTCGCCTATTCCTATGCGCGGCGCCATGCGCGCGATCCGCGCTTCACCTTCGGCACGGGCAAGCTCGGCGATCTCGCGGGCTTTGCCAGCGCCATCGTCCTCGCCTTCATCGCCCTGCTCATCGGCTGGGAAAGCGTCCTGCGCCTTGCCGATCCGGTCGAGATCCATTTCGGCCAGGCGATCGCCGTGGCCGTCGCCGGCCTTGCGGTCAACCTTGCCAGCGCCTGGCTGCTGCGGGACGACCATGCACATCACCACCACGGCCATCACGGTCACGGCCATGGCGGCCATCATCATGACCACCATGACGATCATCACCACGACGGCCACGATCACCACCATGCGCACGACCACCCGCATTCGGCGCGTGACAACAATCTTCGCGCCGCCTACCTGCATGTGCTGGCGGATGCGCTGACCTCCATCCTTGCCATCGTCGCGCTGCTGCTCGGCCGGAGCTACGGCTGGCTCTGGGCCGATCCGGTGATGGGCGTCGTCGGGGCGCTGGTCATCGTCCGCTGGTCGTGGAGCCTCATCCGCGAGGCGGGCGGTGTGCTGATCGACGTGGTGCCGGAGGGCGGGGCGCTGGCGGAGGATATCCGCACGGTGCTGGAACGCGGCGACGAGCACATCACCGACCTGCATGTCTGGCAGGTCGGCCCCGGCCATCACGCGGCGATCGTCTCGCTCTCATCCCCGCACCCGAAGGCGCCGTCCGACTACAAGGCGCGGCTTGCCCATCTCGGCGGGCTGTCGCATGTGACGGTCGAGGTGCAGCCGGCCTGACCGGGGCCCTGCCTCAGGCGTGGCGCAGCACCTTCAGCACCACGCCGCGGCTCGGCACGGTGCCCGTCTCGCCGGGCATCGAGACATAGGGCGCGGTCTCCTCTGTCCGCGCGAGGATGCCCTCGCGCTCCAGGGCCGCCAGCCGGTCGGAAAAACCGTCGTTCCACAGCGTGTTCTTCACCGTCAGGACGAGGACGCCGCCCGGCCGCGTGATGCGGATGAGTTCCGGCAGGCCCTCGACGCCGACATGGCCCGACGTGAACACGCCGGCCGAGACGATGCCGGCGAAGTGCCCGTCCGGGAAGGGCAGGGGATTGCCGAGGGCGGCGCGGTGCAGGGCGGCATAGACGGCCTTCGCCGCCGCCCGCTGGAGCATGCCCTCGGAAATGTCGAGGCCCTCGACATGGGCATAGCCGAGGATCGCCAGCCATTCGCCGATGAGCCCGGTGCCGGCGCCTGCATCGAGCAGGGGCGCGGCGCCGCGCGGCAGGTGGCGCGTGAGGAGCGCGAGGCAGATCGATGGATGGCGGTAGCCGGCGCTCGCCATGTCGGCGTCGTAGGTCTCCGCCCAGCCGTCGTAGAGGGCCGCGACCTCCTCCGTGCCGCTTGCATTGTAGACCGCGCCGAGTGCACCCTCATGATGTCCGTTTGCCATGGCCTTCCCTCATGTTTTGATGATGATAGCGAAAGGCTGAAATCTGTGAAACCGTCGCGGACGGCCAAAAGGAGGTGTTCATGAGCGAAGAGCGGCAGGCCCTGGATGCAATCGCGAAAATTCCCCTTCTGGAAGGCTATGACGGACCGGTGGAACGGCTCGGCGGCCTCACCAATCTCGTCTTCCGCGTCCGCGATTGGTGCCTGCGCGTGCCCGGCAGGGGCACGGAGGAATATATCGACCGCGGCAACGAGGCCGTTGCGGCGCGGGAAGCGGCGCGCGTCGGCGTGGGGCCGGAGGTCTTTCACGCGGATGCGGCGACCGGATTGATGGTCACCCGTTTCATTCCCGGCGCGACGACGATGACGCCGGAGGGCTTCAAGGCCGTTTCCGGCGCGCCGGCGCGGGCGGGCGAGGCCTTCCGGCGCCTGCACGACAGCGGCGCGATCTTCCCTGCGCGCTTCGAGCTCTTCGCCATGATCGACGAGTACTTTGCCGTGCTCTCCACCAAGGATGTCGCCCTGCCGGAAGGCTATCACGAGGGGCTGCGCGAGGCGGAAACGGTGCGCGCCGCGCTCGCCGCCCACCCGCTGCCCGTCGTCGCCTGCCATTGCGATCCGCTCTGCGAGAACTTCCTCGATACGGGAGACCGCATGTGGATCGTCGACTGGGAATATTCCGGCATGAACGACCCGATGTGGGACCTCGGCGATCTCTCTGTCGAGGCGGAGTTCGACCGACAGCAGGAGGAGGCGATGATCCGCGCCTATTTCGGCGGCGAGCCGAAACCGGCCGAGCGCGGCCGCATCGTCATCTACAAGGCGATGTGCGATCTGCTCTGGACGCTCTGGGGGCTGATCCAGCTTGCGAACGGCAACCCGGCCGCCGATTTCCGGGCCTATGCGGACGGACGCTTTGTCCGCTGCCGCGCGCTGATGGCCGATCCGGTCTTTGCCGCGTCGGTGGCGGCCGTCGCGAAGGGATGAAAGATATTTCAGTCGTCGGGCTTGATTTCATGATTTGGGTATGAAATATATTTCATTATCTGAATTATATTGACACTCCCTTTGCTTTGCGATTAGCTGCCCATACCGGACTTCAAGGAGGAATTCCGGTCTTCACGAGATAGCGGCGTCGGAACGACGCCCACGGGCTTTTTGGGAGGGGCTTTCGCCCCGGAGGAGGATACTTGCGCACTTTTCTGACGACGACCGCGTTGGCGGTCCTTGCGACGACGCTTTTTGCCGGTTCCGCGGCGGCTGAGACGGAGAACCCGTTCCGCTGCAAGCCGGGCGAGAAATACGTCATGAATGTCATGGTCTCGGGCGTCGAATACTGGTTCCCGGTCTATGAGATGTTCAAGCAGGCCGGCCAGCAGCTCGGCTGCGAGACGGAATATACCGGCACGCCGGAATATGACGTCAACAAGCAGATCGCCACCTTCGACCAGGCGTTGGCGCAGAACCCGGCCGGCATTCTCGTCCACCCGATGAACTCCGACCCGTTCATCGAGCCGATCAACCGCGCCATCGACCAGGGCACGGCGGTCGTGACCTTCGCCGCCGACTCGCCGCTTTCCAAGCGCGTGTCCTTCATCACCTCCGACAACACCCGCGAAGGCACCTATGCGGCCGACGCGATCGCCGAGAAGATGGGCGGCAAGGGCGAGTATGCGGTGCTCGAAAACCCCGGCCAGGACAACCACGACAAGCGCATCGCCGCCTTCATCGCCCGCATGGAGGAGAAGTGGCCGGACATGAAGCTCGTCGGCCGCGCCGCCTCCAACCAGGATCCGACCAAGGCCTATCAGGGTCTTTCCAGCATCATCCAGGCCAACCCGAATCTCGGCGCGGTCTTCATGCCGGAAGCCAATTCCGCCATCGGCGCGGCGCAGGCCAACAAGGAAGCCGGCGGCAAGGTTCTCGTCATGTGCGCGGACGTCAACGCCAACATCCTCGACATGATCAAGGCCGGCGAGGTGTTCGGCTCGATCAACCCGAACCAGGGCATGCAGGGCTATATGGGCTTCATGCTGCTGTGGCTCGCCAAGCATCCGGAACTGATCGACCCGATGAACGACGCCAAGCGCTCGGGCTTCAACCCGATGAGCATCCCGGTCGTCGACAACGGCCTGTCCATCGTGACGGCGGAAAACGCCGACGATTTCTACTGGGACAAGTACCTGAAGCGTCGCGGCACCAAGGGTATCGAGGAGTAGTATCGGCGGCTCATGCCTTTGGCCGCTTCCACCGTGGCACCCCCCTCTGCCCTGCCGGGCATCTCCCCCTCAAAGGGGGAGATCGGCAAGACGGAGGGCGGTGCTCACATCGAAACGGCCGACGATGGGCAAAGTGCTTCCCCCCATCTGATCTCCTCCCTTGAGGTGGAGATGCCCGGCAGGGCAGAGGGGGGAAGCTATGGACGACGATCTGGAAGGAAAGACGATGGCGGAGCCGGTGCTCACCATTCATGGCGTGACCAAGCATTTCGGGGCGGTGAAGGCGTTGACCGAGGTCGACTTCACACTGGAACGCGGCGAGGTCCATGCGCTCTGCGGCGAGAACGGTGCCGGCAAGTCGACGCTGATGAACATCATCGCCGGCGTCCTGCAGCCGACCGAGGGCGAGATCCGCGTCGACGGCAAGGCCGTGCGCATCGCATCCCCTGCCGCCGCCCAGGCGCTCGGCATCGGCCTCGTCCACCAGGAGATCGCGCTCTGCCCGGATGCGAGCGTGGCGGAAAACATGTTCATGGCCGCCACCAACCGCCGTCGCTCGCCCTTCATGAATTACCGCGCCCTGGAGCGCGATGCGCAGGCCGTGATGAACCGCCTTGCCGCCATCGACGTCCGCCGCAAGGTGGCGGACCTGCCGATTTCCAGCCAGCAGCTCGTCGAGATCGCCAAGGCGCTGACGCTCGACTGCCGCGTGCTGATCCTCGACGAACCCACTGCCGCGCTCACCGAAACCGAGGCGCAGCAACTCTTCTCCATCATCCGCGACCTCAAGGCGAACGGCATCTCGATCATCTATATCAGCCACCGCATGGCCGAGATTTTCTCGCTCTGCGACCGCGTGACCGTTTTCCGCGACGGGCGCTATGTCTGTACCGACCGAATCGCCGACATCACGCCGGATGACGTCGTGCGCCGCATGGTGGGACGCGAGATCACCCAGCTCTATCCGGACAAACTCGATACGGAGCCGGGCGCAACGATCCTCGAAGTCGATGACCTCGGTGACGGCGACCGTTTCCACGACGTCGGTTTCACCCTGCGCAAGGGCGAGATCCTCGGCATCGGCGGCCTCATCGGCTCCGGCCGTACGGAGATCGCCGAGGGTATCTGCGGGCTGCGGCCGCACACCGCCGGCACGGTGCGCCTGCATGGCGCGGCGCAGGCGATCCGCGCCTATGCGGATGCGGTGAAGGCCGGCATCGTCTACCTCTCCGAGGACCGCAAGGGATCGGGCGTTTTCCTCGACCTTTCCATCGCGCAGAACATCTCCGTCCTGGACCTGAAATCGCTGACGGGTCCGCTCGGCCTGCTCGACCGCCGCGCCCAGGCGGCGCTGGCGGAGGACTTTGCGAAGCGCCTCGCCGTGCGCATGGGCGGCATCGACGCGCCGGTAAAATCGCTCTCCGGCGGCAACCAGCAGAAGGTGGCCATCGCCAAGCAGCTCGCGGTCAAGCCGAAGGTTATCCTGATGGACGAGCCGACGCGCGGCATCGATGTCGGCGCGAAGACCGAAATTCACCGCCTGCTGCGCGAGCTTGCGCGCGCGGGCATCGGCATCGTCGTCATATCATCGGAAATGCCGGAGCTGCTCGGGCTCTGCGACCGCGTGCTCGTCGTCCGGGAGGGACGCATCGCGGGAGAACTCGGCGCAAAGGAGATGACGGAGGAGGCCGTGATCCGGCTCGCTTCGGGCCTGGGCACGGCAAGGGCGGCGAACCATGCCGCGTGAGAAGAAACTGGGAGAGACGGGAATGGCAATCGACACGATGGCGGCGGGCACGCCGAAGACATCGTCCTTCAGGCGCCTCGGCACCATGCGCGAGGCCGGGCTGATCGCGATCATCCTCGCGCTCTGCGTGATCATGAGCTTCGCCTCGCCGCACTTCCTGACGCTCGGCAACTTCCGCGCCATGCTGATGAGCTTCTCGGTGGAAGGCATCGTCGTCGTCGGCATGACGATCCTCTTGATCGTCGGCGGCATCGACCTTGCGGTCGGCTCCGTCGTCTGCTTCGCGATGGTGCTGTCCGGCTCGCTGTTCCTGGCCGGGCTCGATCCGTGGACGGCCTCGCTGATCGGCATCCTCGCCTCGAGCGCCATCGGCGCCGCCATGGGCTTCTTCGTGACGGTCGTCGGCCTCAACCACTTCATCACGTCTCTGGCAGCCATGGTGATCGTGCGCGGCCTCTGCCTCATCATCACCAAGGGCACGCCGCTCTCGCTCTTCACGCTGCCGGCCGGCTTCAAGGCGGTGGGGCAGGGCACCTTCCACGGCGTGCCCTATGTCATCCTGATCTTCGTCGCCGTCGTCATCCTGTTCGATTTCCTGCTGCGCCGGGCGACCGCCTTCCGCAAGGTCTTCTACACCGGCAGCAACGAGAAGGCCGCGCTCTATTCCGGCATCAAGACCAACCAGGTGAAGTTCTGGGTGACGGTGCTGTGCTCGACGCTCGCCGGTGTCGCAGGCGTCATCTACATGTCCCGCTTCGGCGCGGCGACGCCCACCTTCGGCGTCGGCATGGAGCTCAACATCATCGCGGCAGCGGTGATCGGCGGGGCCTCGCTCAATGGCGGTTCGGGCACCATCCTCGGCGCCATCCTCGGCATCGCGCTGCTCTCGGTCGTCACCTCCTCGCTGATCCTGCTCAATGTCTCAGTCTACTGGCAGGACATGATCAAGGGCTGCATCCTGCTCGCCGCCGTCTCGATCGACCATTTCCTGCACAAGCGGAAGGCCGCCTGACATGCCGATCGCCAAGTTGAAACCCAAGACCACGGCGCCGCGCGAAGAGATCGTGATCGCCCGCCAGATGCACCAGGCGCTCGTGCTGCACTTCCTGGAAGGCCTGACGCAGGCGCAGATCGCCGACCGGCTCGGCCTGTCGCACGCCACCGTCAACCGCCTCATCAAGCGCGGTCGCCAGCTCGGCCTCGTCGAGATCAAGATCAAGTCGCCGGTCGAGCCGCTGGTCGACATGGAGGAGCGGCTTCTGGCGCTCGGCGGCATCAGCCGCGCCGTCGTGGTGCCGACCGTCTCCGACAATCCGCAGACCGCCCTGCAGGCGGTGGGGGAGGCCGCCGCCCGCCTGCTGCTCGAAGAGATCGCCGATGGCGACACGATCTGCATCACCGGCGGCAAGGGCGTCAGCGCCGTCGTCGCCGGCCTGCAGGCGCCGCGCCGCTTTGATGTCGAGGTCATCCCCGCGACGGGCTGCGTGCAGGGAAAACACTATACGGACGTCAACCATGTCTCGACGCTGATGGCCGAACGGCTCGGCGGGCGCTCCTACCAGATCCACGCGCCGCTCTTTGCCGACGATGCCGAGCAGCGGGAAATGCTGATGAACATGCGTTCCGTCGCCGACGTCTTCCAGCGGGCCCGCGAGGCGAAGGTGGCCGTCGTCGGCATCGGCTCGATCCTCAGCCCGGACTCGACCTATTACGACCTGCATCCCTCGTCGAGCGAGGACCGCAAGGCCATCGAGCATTCCGGCGCGAGCTCGGAACTTCTCGCCCATCTGCTCGATGGCGAAGGCAGGCTCTGCGACTACAGCCTCAACCGCGCGCTGGTCTCGCTGACGCTTCCGGAATTCGCCTCGATCCCGACGAAGATCGGCGTCGCGAGCGGCTTCAACAAGGCCGGCTCCATCCTCAGCGTCCTGCGCGGCGATCATCTCGACACGCTCGTCACCGACGAGGCGACCGGCGCGCGCATTCTTGAACTGGCATCCGAAGAAGGGATTTCCGCATGAGCGGCGAACAATTGATCCGCGACATCGGGCGCTCCGGCGTCAAGGCCTCGGCCGTCGGCCTCGGCACCTGGGCGATCGGCGGCTGGATGTGGGGCGGCACGGACGAGGCGCAATCCATCGCCGCCATAGAGGCCTCGCTCGACGCCGGCGTGACACTCATCGACACGGCGCCCGCCTATGGCCTCGGCCGCGCGGAGGAGATCGTCGGCAAGGCCATCGCCGGGCGCCGCGACAAGGCCATCATCGCCACGAAATGCGGCCTCGTCTGGCACACGCAGAAGGGCAGCCACTTCTTCGACCAGGACGGCAGGCCGGTCCATCGCTATCTCGGCCGGGACGCGATCGTCCACGAGGTGGAGGAGAGCCTGCGCCGGCTCGGCACGGACTATATCGACCTCTACATCACCCACTGGCAGGACGCGACGACGCCGATCGCCGAGACGGTTGCGGTGCTGGAAGAGCTGAAGACGGCCGGCAAGATCCGCGCCATCGGCGCGAGCAATGTCAACCGGTCGGAGCTCGAACAGTACATTGAGACCGGATCGCTCGACGCGATCCAGGAGCGGTTCAGCATGATCGACCGCAGGATCGAGGCGGACCTGCTGCCGCTCACCGTTCGAAACGGCGTGGCGACGCTCAGCTATTCCTCGCTGGCGCTCGGCCTGCTCTCCGGCACGATCGGCCCGGACCGCGTGTTCTCCGGCGACGACCAGCGCAAGGACAATCCGCGCTTCTCCGTCGCCAACCGGCAGAAGGCCAAGGCCTTTTCCGACGCCATCCGCCCCGTCGCCGAGCGCCATGAGGCCAGCATCGCCCAGGTCGTGATCGCCTGGACGCTGGCGCAGGAGGGCGTGACCTTCGCGCTCTGCGGCGCGAGGAACCCGGCGCAGGCGCTCGACAATGCGCGGGCCGGCACGCTGCGGCTTGCGACGGACGATCTGGCGGCCATCGACACCGCCATTACGGCGCACCTCGTCTCCATGGACGGATAACGGACTGCCATCATGAACCGGAAACAGACATTGGACGGGCTGCGCCGGAGCCCGAAGGTGGACGTATGCGTCCTCGGCGGCGGCATCAACGGGCTCAGCGTCTTTCGCGAGCTGGCGCTGCAGGGCGTCGACGTGCTCCTCGTCGAGAAGGCCGACTATTGTTCCGGTGCGAGCGCCGCCCTCTCGCGCATGGTGCACGGGGGTCTGCGCTATCTCGAAAACGGCGAGTTCAGCCTCGTCAGGGAATCCCTCGTCGAGCGCGACCGTCTCTTGCGCAATGCGCCGCACTATGTCGCGCCGCTGCCGACCGCGGTGCCGATTTTCGGCATCTTCTCCGGCCTTGCCAACGGCATCGTCCGCTTCCTCGGCCTCACCCGCCGCCCCAGCCGCCGCGGCGCGATCGCCATCAAGGCGGGGCTCGGCATCTATGATTTCCTGACGCGCGAGCGGGCGCTGATGCCGAAGCACCAGTTCCGCAGCCGTAGCGCGACACTCGAAAAATGGCCGGCGCTCAACCCGGCGATCCGCAATTCGGCAACCTACTACGACGCCTGGGTCAGCCATCCCGAGCGCCTCGGCATCGAGGTGCTGCGTGACGGCCTTTCCGGCGGAGAGCAGGCCCGGGCGCTCAACTATGCGACGATCGAGGCGACCGGCGGCGGGCGCTACAGGCTGCACGACGGCCTCACCGGCGAGGCGCTGGCCCTTCAGCCGCGGCTCATCGTCAACGCGACCGGCGGCTGGGTCGACATCGCCAATGCCAGCCTCTTTCCCGCGGACAGCCGGCCCGAACCGCTGATGGGCGGCACCAAGGGCTCGCATCTCATCATCGACAATCCCGCGCTGCGCGACATGCTCGACGGCCACATGATCTATTACGAGAACGAGGACGGGCGCATCTGCATCCTCTTCCCCTATCTCGGCAAGGTGCTGGTCGGCTCGACGGATATCCGCGTCGACGATCCCGGCACGGTGCGCTGCGAGGCGGACGAGCGGGACTACATCCTGCAATCGCTCGCCTTCGTGCTGCCGGGCATCCGCATCCGCCCGGAGGAGATCGTTTTCCAGTTTTCCGGCGTGCGCCCGCTGCCGGCGAGCAAGGACAGCTTTACCGGCCGCATCCCGCGCGACCACTTCTGCACCGTTCTCGAAGGGCGCGACGGCGGGCCGCCGGTGCTGTGCATGATCGGCGGCAAATGGACGACGTTCCGCTCCTTCGGCGAACTTTCCGCCGATATGGCGCTCGACCGGCTCGGCCTGCCGCGCCGCATCGACACGGCGGATCGTCCGCTCGGCGGCGGGCGGGACTATCCGGAGGACGGCGACGGCTGGGCACGGGCGCTCTCGGCCTCGACGGGCCTTTCCCCGGAACGGGCCGCGACGCTGTTTGCCCGCTACGGCACGGATGCGCGCGACATCGCCCTTTTCATCGCCGCCGGGCCGGATCATCCCATGCCCCATCCGGCCTACAGCGCCCGCGAACTTCTCTGCCTCATCCGCTGCGAAGCGGTCGAGCATCTGGACGATTTGCTCCTGCGCCGCACCGCGCTTGCCATTACCGGCGAGCTTTCGCTCGCCATGATGGAGGCCGCGCTCGACGTGCTGGCTGCCGAAAAAGGCTGGCCCGCGGCGCGCAGGGCCGAGGAGCGGTGCCGTTTTCTGACCCTCCTGCGCGAGCGCCACGGCGTCGCGGAGGAAACCCTTTCCGCACGGAACGAACAAAGGAGTGATGTATGCGAGACAACCGCAAGGTCCGGATGAACCGGCTGTTCGGCAACGGCCGTTGCCTGGACGTGGCGATCGATCACGGCGTGTGCAACGAGCCGTCCTTCCTCGACGGGCTGGAGGACATGCCGGCCGTGGTGAAGGCGCTGGTCGATGCGAGGCCCGACGCGATCCAGATGAACTACGGCCAGGCCGACCTGTTGCAGGGGCTTTCCGGCAAGGACAAGCCCGCCCTCGTCATGCGCATCGACATGGGCAATCCCTATAACCGCATCCGCCATCGCGACATGTGGGCCGTGCTGCAGAACGAGGCGGAACCGCTTATCGGCGCGCTGGAGATGGATGCGGCCTGCGTGGTGGTCAATCTCTTCATGCTGCCGGACGAGCCCGACCTCTTCCGCCAGTGCGTGCAGAACATCGCGCGCGTCCGGGCGGATTGCGAGAAATACGGCATGCCGCTGATGATCGAGCCGCTCGTCATGCAGCCCGTCACGGAGCGCGGCGGCTACATGGTCGACGGCGATACGGAGAAGATCGTCACCCTGACGCGGCTTGCCCGCGAGATGGGCGCCGACATCGTCAAGGCGGACCCGACCACCAATGCGGAGGATTTCCACCGCGTCGTCGAGGCGGCGCGCTGCCCGGTCCTCGTGCGCGGCGGCGGCAAGGAGGACCTTCGCGCGGTCTTCGACAAGTCCGCGGCCTTGATGCGGCAGGGCGCGGTGGGCATGGTCTATGGACGCAACATCTACCAGCACGCCAATCCGAGCGCCGTGGTGCGGGGCCTGATGGCGATCATCCATGCGGATGCGAGCGGCGAAGAGGCTTTCGCGCTCTACCGGCAGGGATAGGGTGAAACGAACCTTGGGAGGGGTTCAGCATGATGGATTATCTGTTGGGGCTCGATGCCGGAAACACCGTGATCAAGGCGGTGATCTTCGACCGGACGGGCCGGGAGCTGGCGCATGCGGGCGAGGAGGGCCATAGCCGCATGCCGAGCCCCGGCCATGTCGAGCGCGATCTCGGCGAACTCTGGGCCAATGCGCGGCACGTCATCCACACCTGCCTCGACAAGGCGGGCATTGCGGCCGGCGACATCGCCGCCATCGGCTGCGCCGGCCACGGCAACGGGCTCTATGCGCTCGACCGGGCGGGCGAGCCGCTCATCGGCATCCAGTCGCTCGACACGCGGGCGACCGGCCTCGTCGAGGCGTGGCTGGCCGAGGGTGTCGGCGACCGGACCTATCCGATCGCCCGCCAGCGCCCCTGGCCGTCGCAGACGCCGACCCTGCTCGCCTGGCTGAAGCGTTACAGGCCGGAGCTCTTCCAGCGCATCGGCACGGTGTTCTTCTCCAAGGATTTCGTCGTCAACCGCCTGACGGGCCAGCGCGTCAGCGAGGTCTCCGACATGTCCGGCGCCGGCCTCATCGACCTTGCCGCCCGCCGCTACGACCGGGCGCTGATGGAGGCCTATGGCCTCGGCGACTGCATGGACCTCCTGCCGCCGCTCATCGAAAGCGCCGACATTGCCGGGCGGGTGACGGCGGCGGTGGCGGAAGAGACCGGCCTTGCCGCCGGCACGCCCGTCATCGGCGGGCTCTTCGACGTCGTCGCCTCGGCGCTCGGTTCGGGCGTCTCGCGCACCGGCAGCGCCTCGATCATCGCCGGCACCTGGAGCATCAACCAGGTCGTCATCGACGGCCCGGATCTCGACGGTCCCGTCTTCATGTCCTCGACCTTCGACCGGACCCGCTACATGGCGATGGAAAACAGCGCCACCTCGGCGGCCAATCTCGAATGGCTGGTGCGGGAGTTCTTCGAGGGCGACCACGCGGCGGAAATCTCGCCCTTCGACGCGTGCTGCGCGCATGCCGCGGCGGTCGACCCCGCGGCGGACGATCCGCTCTACCACCCCTATCTCTACGGTGCCCAGCAGGACGGCCATGCGCGGGCGGGCTTCTACGGCATTGCCGGCTGGCACACCAAGGGGCATCTGGTCCGCGCGCTGCTCGAAGGCGTCGCCTTCGGCCACCGCCAGCATGTCGAGGCGATCCGCAAGGCCGGGGCGACCTTCGAGGAGGCGGTGCTTTCGGGCGGCGGCTCGCGCAGCACGCTGTGGCCGCAGATCTTCGCCGACGTGCTCGGCGTGCCGGTCTCCGTCGCCGTCTCGCGCGAGACGGGTGCGCTCGGCGCGGCGATCGCGGCGGGCACCGGGGTCGGCCTCTTTTCCGATTTCACCGACGGCGCCAATGCCATGGTGCGGACCGACCGGCACTACAGGCCGAACGGCGCGCTGTCGGCCCATTACGACCGGCGCTACGCCCTCTACAGGGACATCGGCGAGGCCATGACGCCGCTGTGGCGGCGGCTCACGGCGTCCCGGGACATGGCAGCAGGAGTTGCAGCGTGACCATCCATGGAGAGGAAATGCCGGTGGACGAGGGCAGCTACGACTTCATCGTCGTCGGCGCCGGCTCGGCCGGCTGCGTTCTGGCGAACCGGCTTTCGGCCGATCCGAAGAACCGGGTGCTGCTCATCGAGGCCGGCGGCTCGGACCGCTACCACTGGGTCCATGTGCCGATCGGCTACCTCTATTGCATGGGCAATCCGCGCACGGACTGGATGATGAAGACGGCCGCGGAGGCCGGCCTCAACGGCCGTATGCTCAACTACCCGCGCGGAAAGGTGCTCGGCGGCTGCTCGTCGATCAACGGCATGATCTACATGCGCGGCCAGGCCGCCGACTATGACGGCTGGCGGCAGGCGGGCAATGCCGGCTGGGGCTGGGACGACGTGCTGCCCTATTTCCTGAAGTCGGAGGACAATTACCGCGGAAAATCCGCCCTGCACGGGGCCGGCGGCGAATGGCGCGTCGAGCGCCAGCGGCTCTCCTGGCCGATCCTCGACGCCTTCCGCGATGCGGCCGAGGAACTCGGCATTCCGAAGACCGACGATTTCAACGACGGCGACAACGAGGGCTCCGGCTATTTCGAGGTCAACCAGCGCGGCGGCCTGCGCTGGAACACCACGAAGGCCTTCCTGCGGCCGGCGATGAAACGGCCGAACCTGCGTATCCTGACCGGGGCGGAGACCGAGCGGGTGGAATTCGACGGCAGGACGGCGACCGGCGTGCGCTTTCGCCTGCGGGGCCGCATCTGTCTTGCCCGCGCCACGCGCGAGGTGGTGCTGTCGGCCGGCGCGATCAATTCGCCGAAAATTCTGGAACTGTCGGGCATCGGCCGGCCGGGCCTGCTTTCCGCCCTCGGCATTCCCGTGCGCCATGAACTGGACGGCGTCGGCGAGAACCTGCAGGACCACCTGCAGATCCGCACGGTCTTCCGGATCGAGGGCGCGCGCACGCTGAACCAGCTCTACCACAACCTCTTCAGCCGCGCCGGCATGGGGCTGCAATATGCGTTTTCCCGCTCCGGCCCGCTCTCCATGGCGCCGAGCCAGCTCGGCATCTTCGCCAGGAGCGATCCCGCCGTCGCGACGCCCGACCTCGAATATCACGTCCAGCCGCTCAGCACCGATCGGCTCGGCGAGCCCTTGCACCGCTACCCGGCGGTCACCGTCTCGGTCTGCAACCTCCGGCCGGAAAGCCGCGGCACGGTGCATGTGACGACCCGCGACCTTGCCGAGGCGCCGGAAATCCGCCCGAACTACCTCTCGACGGCCGGTGACCGGCTGCTTGCGGCGAAATCCATCCGCCATGCCCGCAGCCTCATGCAGACCAGGGCCATCGCGCCGTTCCGCCCGCAGGAAATGCTGCCCGGCCGGGAATACGAGAGCGAGGAGGACCTGATCCGCCGGGCCGGCGACATCGCCACCACCATCTTCCACCCGGTCGGCACCTGCAAGATGGGCAGCGACCCGATGGCGGTGGTGGACACGAAGCTCGCCGTGCACGGCCTGAACCGGCTGCGCGTCGTCGACGCCTCGATCATGCCGAGCATCGTCTCCGGCAACACCAATTCGCCGGTGATCATGATCGCGGAAAAGGCGGCGGAAGCGATCCTGGCAACGAGTTGATGGTTTGCCATCGCTTGCCATCTTGATGGCAAGGCGGCGCGGCACTATATTTCCGCCAAAGGAGGCCATCATGGCAGAACCGCAGCTTTCCGTCCGCAGCGCCCGCGCCCGCGACCTCGCCCACCGCCTCGCGCGGCGGGAAAACCGCACGATCGCCGATATCGTCGAGCGGGCGCTGGAGGCCTATGCGGTGCGGGAGACCGGCAGCGAGCCGGCGGCCCGCTTCTACCGGCGGCTTGCCGCCGATTTCGGCGCGGAGATCGATCTGGAAGCCGCGATCCGCGAACATCGCACGCCTCACGAGGGGCTCGACCTGTGATCTTCCTCGACACGAACGTGGTGTCCGAGACCTTGAAGAAGGCGCCATCGGAAAGCGTGCTCGCCTGGCTCGTGCGTTTCGACGCCGAACTGGCGTTGCCGACGGTGACGATTGCCGAGATCGCCTTCGGCATCCGGAAGATCAGGCCGGACGAGCGGGCAGACCGGCTGGAACAGGGGCTGGCCGAATGGCGCCGCCGCTTTGCCGGGCGGATCTTCGGACTGACGGAGGCGGCGGCCCTTGCCTATGGCGAGATCATGGGGCAGGCGGTGCGGGAAGGCCGCCCGATGACGGCACCCGACGGCATGATCGCCGCGATCGCCCGCGTCAACGGCGGCCGGCTTGCGACGCGCAACATCCGGGACTTTACCGGCACCGGCGTCGAACTTGTCGATCCCTGGGCATTCTGACGACCGAAGTGAATCGCAAGGAAGCGCCGCGCTGCTGTCGCGTGGACCGGATCTCGTCAGGCCAGTTCGGAGGCCCGCTCCAGCGCCTTCAGCATCGTGCGTTCGGCAAGGTTGAGATAGGTCTCCATCTGTGCCGCGGCCTCCTGCGGCCGGTTGGTCTCGACGAGCGTCGTGATGGCATCGTTCATGTCGACGAAGGGGGAGTGCAGGTGCTCCGGGTCGTTGAGCAGCCCGAAGCAGAGGCGTAGTTCCGCCGAGATGCGCTCGTAGAATTCGTTGAGCCGCGCGCTGTCGGAAAGGTCGATGACGGCGGTATGGAACATCATGTTGGCGCTGCCGACGCCGATCCAGTCGCCTTCGGCACGCCGCTCGCGCGCCATCTCCACCGCCGCGCGCATCGCCCGGATCGCCGGGTGCTGCTGCCAGGCCTGGCGCAGTGAGCCGCATTCGAGCATGCGCCGCACGCGGTAGATGTCGATGATCGAGGCCATGGAGGGCACGGCGACGAAGACGCCGCGGTTGGCCTCGTGGCGCAGCAGCCCGTCCTTGGTGAGCAGGCGGAAGGCCTCGCGCAGCGAGTTGCGCGAGACGTCGAAGCGGTCGCTGAAGGCGGCTTCCGACAGGCGCTGGCCGGGGGAAAGCTCCCCCGAGATCAGCAGCGTGCGAATGCGCCGCGCCAATCGATCCGCCAGCGGCAGGCCTTCTCCGTCGTCCGTCATCGTCGTCTCCCCGGCCCGATTCCGTTTCCTCGGGCGCCCTCTTTCCAAGCTGGCCATAGCACGAATGGGTGAGCAATGGGGCTGAAAAGTGCGGCGAATCCCGTGCTATGTGATTGGTAAAACGGCAATAATAAGGAACGATATAGAAATATTGTTGAACAATATTGACATTTTTGTGTGACGGTTCATCATTTGACGATGCATCACTCGCGAGGGGCGGGTGTGTGAGAGCGGAGAAATCTCATGGAACAGAATGCAGCTGCGCCTGCCGGCGCGGGCGTGATCGCGCAGGGCATCCACACCGTCAAATCCCGTCGTTCGGCGCTGGTCGCCGCGATCTTCCTGATGGCGACCTCCGCCATCGGCCCCGGCTTCATCACGCAGACGGCGACCTTCACCACCAAGCTCGGCGCCGCCTTCGCCTTCGGCATCCTCGCCTCCATCCTCATCGACTTCGTCGTTCAGCTGAACATCTGGCGCATCGTCACGCTGACGCGCATGCGCGCTTCCGATGTCGCCAATGCCGCCATTCCCGGCTCGGGTTATCTGCTGGCCATTCTTGTCATCGTCGGCGGCCTGTTCTTCAACATCGGCAATATCGGCGGCACCGGCCTCGGCCTCAATGCGGTCTTCGGCCTCGATCCGAAGATCGGCGGGGCGATCAGCGCGGTGTTCTCGATCGGCATCTTCCTGTCGAAGCGCGCCGGCCTTGCGGTCGACCGCTTCATCGTCTTCGCCGGCATCCTGATGATCGTGCTGACGCTTTACGTCGCCTTCGTGTCCGGCCCGCCGGTGGGTGACGCGCTGTTCCAGACCGTCCTGCCCGATACGATCGACTTCGCCACAATCACCACCATCGTCGGCGGCACGGTCGGCGGTTACATCACCTATTCCGGCGCGCACCGCCTGCTCGACCGCGGCATGGTCGGCCAGGAGCACCTGTCGGCCGTCACCCGCGCGGCGCTCACCGGCATCGCCGTGACTGGCCTGATGCGCTACGTGCTCTTCCTCGCCATCCTCGGCGTCGTTGCCAGCGGCGTCATCATCGACACCGCAAGCCAGGCGGCGAACCCGGCCGCCCAGGCCTTCCAGGCCGCTGCCGGCGATGTCGGCCTGCGCCTCTTCGGAATCATCTTCTGGGCGGCGGCCATCACCAGCGTCATCGGCGCGGCCTATACGTCGATCTCCTTCATCACCGTCTTCAAGCAGGACATCAGCGAGCACGCCCGCAACATGGCGACGGTCGTCTTCATCGCCATCTCGCTGGTCTCCTACCTTTTGATCACCACGCCGCCCGCCGCCATGCTGGTCTTCGTCGGCGGTCTCAACGGTCTCATCCTGCCGATCGGCCTCAGCATCTTCCTCTTCGCCGCCTGGAAGCGCGAGGACCTTATGGGTGGCTATCGCTATCCGCGCTGGCTGCTCGCCCTTGGCGTCCTGGTCTGCGCGCTGACATGGTATATGGGCTACAAGTCGGCCGGCACGATCTTCGGCCTGCTCGGTCTCTAAGGAAAAGGGGAGGGAACAATGGCAGCGATCGATCTCAACAGCGATCTCGGTGAAAGCTACGGCGCCTGGCGCATGGGCGACGACGCGGCGATGCTCGCCGTCGTCTCCTCCGCCAACATCGCCTGCGGTTTCCATGCGGGCGATCCGGCCGGCATCTACCGCACGGTGCAGGCGGCCGCGAAGAACGGCGTCGTCATCGGCGCCCATGTCTCCTATCCGGACCGCGTCGGCTTCGGCCGGCGCGACCTGGACGCAACATCCGAGGAACTGATCGCCGACGTGATCTACCAGATCGGCGCGATCAAGGGCGTTGCCGCCGCGGCGGGAACGACGGTGCGCTACGTCAAGCCGCACGGCGCGCTCTACAATCGCATCGCCTATGACGCCAGGCAGGGCCAGGCCGTCATCGACGGCATCAAGGCGGTCGATCCCTCGCTGGTCCTGATGGGCCTTGCCAATGCGCCGATCCTCGACCTCGCCCGCAAGGCCGGCCTTGCCGTCGTCGCCGAGGCCTTCGCCGACCGCGCCTATACGCCGAAGGGCGAGCTCGTCTCGCGCCGCGAGCCCGGCGCGGTGCTGCACGACGAAGCGACGATCGCCGACCGCATGGTGCAGCTCGCCCGCGAGGGGACGCTCGAAGCCATCGACGGCAGCACGATCCGCATCGAGGCACAGTCGATCTGCGTGCACGGCGACAGTCCCGGCGCGGTCGCCATCGCAGAGGGGATCCGCCGCCGCTTCGAGGCGGAAGGCATCGCCATCCGCTCCTTCGCCGACAAGTCGTAAGGAGCGGCCATGACGATCCCCACCGCCTTCCTGGACCATGCCGACGCCACGGCCGCCCGCAAGGCGCGGGCCGATTATCGAGGCGGGCTCGTCGCGCCCACCTCCGGCATCGCGCCGGGCTTCACCCAGGCCAACATGATCGTGCTGCCGCGCGACTGGGCCTTCGATTTCCTGCTCTATGCGCAGCGCAACCCGAAGCCCTGCCCGGTGCTCGACGTCTCCGATCCGGGTTCGCCGACGACGCTGCTTGCGCCCGGCGCGGACCTGCGCACCGACCTGCCGCTCTACCGCATCTGGCGCGATGGCAGGCTCGCGGAGGAGACGCCGGACGCGTCAGCCGCCTGGGCGGAGCGCGACGATCTCGTCGCCTTTCTCATCGGCTGCTCCTTCACCTTCGAGACGCCGATGGTCGAGGCTGGCATCGAGATCCGCCACATGACGGACAAGACCAATGTGCCGATGTACCTGACCAACAGGGCCTGCCGGCCCGCCGGCCGGCTCAAGGGGAACATGGTCGTCTCCATGCGGCCGATCCCGGCCTCGCGCGTCGCCGACGCCGCCACCATTTCCGGCCGCTTCCCGGCCGTGCATGGTGCGCCGGTTCACGTTGGCGCGCCCGAGGAAATCGGCATCGCCGACCTTGGGAAGCCTGATTTCGGCGATGCGGTGCGTATCGAGCCCGGCGAAGTGCCGGTCTTCTGGGCCTGCGGCGTCACCCCGCAGGCGGCCGTGATGGCGTCCGGCGTGCCCTTCGCCATCACCCATGCGCCGGGCCACATGTTCATCACCGATATCCCCGATTCCGCCTATCACGCGTGAGGGTTCGATGCGCTTTCTTCCCGTCAGCCTGACCACCATCCTCGTCGAGCTTGCCGATCTCGACGAGACGCTCGCCCTCTTCGCCGCGCTCACGGCCGATCCCGTCGACGGCATCGAGGAGATGGTGCCGGCCGCGCGCACGCTGATGATCCGCTTCCGTCCCGAAAAGGTGACGGCCGCGGATCTTTCGGCCCGGATCAGCACCCGCGACCTTTCGGCGAAGATCGCCCCGTCGGAGCATCTGGTCGAAATTCCCGTGCGCTATGACGGCGAGGACCTGCGCGATGTCGCCGACCTGACCGGCCTCAGCGTCGAGGAGGTCGTGCGCCGGCATACGGAAAGCGAATTCACCGTGGCCTTCTGCGGCTTTGCGCCCGGCTTCGGCTATCTCGTCGGCGGCGATCCGGCCTTGCATGTGCCGCGGCGCAAGAGCCCGCGCACCCGCATTCCGGCCGGCTCCGTCGCCCTTGCGGGCGCCTTCAGCGGCGTCTACCCGCAGGCGAGCCCCGGCGGCTGGCAGATCATCGGCACGACACCGGTCCGGATGTGGGATATCGACCGCGAGCCCGGCGCGCTGTTCCAGCCCGGCTATCGCGTGCGCTTCTTCGACATGGAGGCCGCGGGCCGGACGATCAGCATTCCCAAGCCGGCCGTCAAGACGGATCGTGTCGTCGCGGCGGATGCGCCGCAGTTCAAGGTGCTGGCCGCGCCCATGCCGGCGGTCTTCCAGGATCTCGGCCGTTTCGGCCAGACGGGGCAGGGCGTTTCTGCCTCCGGCGCGCTGGACCGCGCCGCCTTCAATGCCGCAGGCCGCATCGTCGGCAATCCGGCCAACACGCCGGCGCTCGAACTCACGCTCGGCGGCTTCTCCTTCGAAAGCAACGTGCGCACCGTGATCGGTCTTGCCGGCGCCGCCTGTCCCGTGACGGTTCGTGATGCGGACGGCCGTGCCCACGACTTTTCGATCCTGCAGCCCATCGCGCTGGAGCCGGGCGACGTCGTGACGATCGGCCATCCGAAGGCGGGCATGCGCACCTATCTCGCCGTGCGCGGCGGTTTCGATGTCGCGCCGGTCCTCGGCAGCGCGGCGACCGATACGCTGGCCGTCGTCGGTCCCGAGCCGGTCACGGCCGGGACGGTGCTGGCGCTGAGCGGCCGCAAGGCGGGGCTTGCGAGCGTCTCGCCGGATGAACTCCCCGCCTTCGACCTGCCCTCGGCCGGCGACGTGGTGACGCTCGACGTGGTGCTCGGCCCCCGCACGGACTGGTTCACGCAGAAGGGCATCGAGACGCTGACGAGCCAGCTCTGGCAGGTCACGCCGCAATCGAGCCGCGTCGGCATCCGCCTTGCCGGCGAGGTGCCGCTGGAGCGCAAGGACAGCGCGGAACTGCCGAGCGAAGGCACCGCGACGGGCGCCATCCAGGTGCCGCACAGCGGCCAGCCGGTGCTCTTCCTTGCCGACCATCCGCTGACCGGCGGCTATCCCGTCATCGGCGCCGTCGCCGAATACCATCTGGACCTTGCCGGCCAGATCCCGATCAACGCAAAAATCCGTTTCCGCCCGATCGGCCCCTTCGCCGACATCGCCGCGACCCGCTAGGAGGACTGCCATGAAGAAAGTGCTGATTGCCAATCGTGGCGAGATCGCCGTGCGCATCGTGCGCGCCTGCCGTGATTACGGCCTCCAGTCGGTCGCCGTCTATGCGGATCCTGATGCGGACGCGCTGTTCGTGCGCCTCGCCGACGAAGCCTACGGCCTTGGCGGCGTGCGCCCGGTGGAAACCTATCTCGATATCGAGAAGCTGATCGCGGTCGCAAGGCGCGCCGGCGCGGATGCGGTGCATCCGGGCTACGGCTTCCTTTCCGAGCGTGCCGAATTCGCGCGCGCCGTGCAGGGCGCCGGCCTCATCTGGATAGGCCCCGATCCGTCCGTCATCGAAGCGCTCGGCGACAAGGTCGAGGCGCGGCGCATCGCGCAGGGCGTCGGCGCGCCGCTGGTCGCGGGCAGCGACGGCCCGGTGTCCTCGGCGGCCGAGGTCGTCGCGTTTGCGGAACGGCACGGCCTGCCGGTCGCCATCAAGGCGGCGCATGGCGGCGGCGGGCGCGGCCTCAAGGTGGCCTGGAAGATGGAGGAGGTCGCGGACCTCTACGAATCTGCCGTGCGCGAGGCGACGGCGGCCTTCGGCCGCGGCGAATGTTTCTTGGAACGCTTCCTCGACCGGCCGCGCCATATCGAGGCGCAGGTCATTGCCGACAAGCATGGCAACGTGCTGGTGCTCGGCACCCGCGACTGCTCGGCCCAGCGCCGCAACCAGAAGCTCATCGAGGAGGCCCCGGCGCCCTTCCTCTCCGACGAGCAGCGCCAGAAGATCCACGCCGCCGCCAAGGCCATCTGCGCGGCTGCCGGCTATTCGGGCGCCGGCACGGTGGAGTTCCTGCTCGGCGTCGACGGCACGATCTCCTTCTTGGAGGTGAACACCCGCCTCCAGGTCGAGCATCCCGTCACGGAGGAGACGACCGGCATAGACCTCGTCATCGAGCAGTTCCGCATCGCCGAGGGTCTGCCGCTGCGCGTGCTGGAAACGCCGGAACCGCGCGGCCATTCCATCGAGTTCCGCATCAATGCGGAAGACCCCGGCCGCGGCTTCCTGCCGACGCCCGGCGCCATCACCGTGTTCGATCCGCCCTCCGGCCCGGGCGTGCGCCTCGACAGCGGCGTCGTTACAGGTTCCACCGTGCCCGGCGTCTTCGATTCGCTGGTCGCCAAGCTGATCGTGACCGGCGCGACGCGCGAGGAGGCCCTGCGCCGCGCCCGCCGCGCGCTGAAGGAATTCCGCATAGAGGGCGTCGCGACGGTCCTGCCGTTCCACCGGGCCGCCATCGATACGGCGGATTTCATCGGCACGGACGGCTTCAAGGTGCATACCCGCTGGATCGAGACCGATTTCGCCGCCATGCCCGAGGCCATGGCCCGGCCCGAGCCGGCCGAGGATCCGACGCTGGTCCGCACCCATCTCGAAATCGACGGCAGGCGCGTGTCGATCGCCCTGCCGAGCCTGCTGCTCGCCGGCCTCGGCGCGGTGGGGCAGGGCAGCGCATCGGCCGCGGGCAAGGGCGGACGGCCCGCCGAGGATGGCATAACGGCCCCGGTTTCCGGCACGCTGCAGGCCTTCAAGATCGCCGATGGCTCCACCGTTGCGGAAGGCGACCTCGTGGCGGTCATGGAGGCGATGAAGATGGAAACGCAGGTTCTCGCGCCGAAGGCTGGGCGGCTCAGGCTGCGCGTGAAGGAAGGCGACTACCTCCAGGCCGGCGACGTGCTGATGGTGTTCGAAGGCTGATTGGATGCCGGCTCCCGGTTTTCGGCAGCCTGTCAGGGATAAAACCCGCATACCTCTCCTCCGCCATGGTCGGGCTTGACCCGACCATCCACAGCCGCGGGTGCCGCGTGGATCCTCGGGGCGAGCGCGAGGATGACGGAGTGCTTGGGGTGATGCTTATCATCGAGTTGACGGCTCTCGGTCTTCGAGAGCCCACTTTCCAATCAAAAATCCGGCGCCACGCCGAAGACGAATTCGCAGGGCGTGTGCGACATGTTGAAATACTGGTGGTCGAAGCCGGTGGGGATGTAGAAGCCGTCGCGCGGATTGAGCTCGAACCAGGCCTGGCCCTCGGCATCCGGGATGTGGATGTTGAGCACGCCGGAGACGACATAGAGGCATTCGTCGCCCCTGTGACGCTCGATGCGGGTGCGCTTGCCGCCGAGCACCGTCGTCTTGCCGACCGTCAGCTGGTCTGTCGCGCAGTAGAAGCCGGTATAGGCGCCCTGCGTCTCGGCATCGAGGCTCCAGAGCATGTCCGCATCGCGCTTGGGATGGATGGTGCGGGACTTCTCCTGTGCCGCCGCCTCCATCGGCCAGCGGCCGAGGAATTCGTCCTGGATGTAGCGATTTTCCGAAAGCAGCGGCTTGGTGCGGGCGTAGGGGCCGGACGTGCCCTTTGCCGGCGGCGGGGCGAAGAATTCGAGCACGCGCACCTGCTCCTCGCCGAGGTTGAAGCCGTGGTGCCAGGTGTCCTTGCGGAAGAACAGCGCCTCGCCGGGCTTGGCGATGCAGACCTCGCCCGTTTCCGGATTGGCAAGGCCGAGCGTGCCGCTGATCACGTAGAGCAGCTCGTCCGCGCCGAAGATGGTGCGGAAGGCATCGGTGTGCTTGAAGCAGCCGCCCGGCTGCATGCCGAAGACGATCTGGTGGATGTTTTCCGTGGAGGCATAGATCCAGTCGTCGACGAGGCCGGCATTCTCCTCGCCCCACAGATGGCGCGTCACGCCGGCATAGGGAATGTGGCTCGGCCGGTCGAAGACGGGACGGGGGGACGGCTTGTAGCCCATGGAAAACTCCTTTTCAGATGGTGGCAAGCTAGGGGGCGGCGCCCACTGGACGGGTGCGCGCGATGAGCCGGTCGATGACGGCCTGCTTCATGGCGGGGTCGAGATGCATGACGTTGAACACCTCGGCCATCCACATGCCCTCGATGGCGAGGCGGATGATCGTGGCTTCGACGGGATCGAGGCCGTCCGTCTCGACGGCGGCCTGGCAGCGGATGTTCTGCTGGTGGACGATTTCGAGCAGGTCGGGAAAGTTCGACAGCGCCGCCGTGATGCTGGCGCCGAGCCGGTCGTACTGGTCGCCGGTGCTGGCGGCCCCGCCCATCGTCGCCTTCACATAGGCGCGGGTGTAGCGGCCATGCGGCTCCTCGTCCTCGCCCTCGATGCCGGAAAGACCGGTCTCGAAGCGATAGACGAAGCGCTCGACCATGGCGCGCACCAGCGCATCCTTGCTGGCGAAGTGGTAGAGGATGCCGCCCTTGGAGAGCCCCGTCACCTCCGCCACCTTGTCGAAGGTGAGCGAGGAGACGCCCTCGTTGACGACGATCTCCTCGGCGGCGCTGAGGATGCGTTCCCGTGCGGTGCCACGTCTTGCCATGTCGAACCCCGATGCTGTTGCTGGTCTTCCCGCTATAGCGACGAACTTTCGCGCAGGCGACCGACGATTTGCGCCATCAGGGCGAGGTCCTGGCGGGAGTCGTCGAGCGTCGTCTTCGGCGCCGTGCCGTTCACCAGATGGTCGTGGAAGGCGCGCAGCTCGATGGCGAAGGGATCGGTGTAGTTCGGACCGAAGGTGCGGGTCTCGGTCTCGGTGTCGGTCGAGTCCGTGACTTCCAGCGTGGTCGGCAGGTTGCGGATGTAAGGCGTGTCGTAGCCGAAGCTGAGGCGGCGGCGGTCGGAATAGACCTCGATGCGGGCATCGAAGCGCGCGACATTGTCGATCAGCGCCTCGTAGATCGCGGTGAAATGGCCGTAGTCGAGAAGCGCGACGATCTGCTCCCCGTTCTGCTTGTGGTGGGCGGCGATGACCCGCTGCGGCAGGCCGATCAGCTCGCGCATGGCCGAGAGGCTGTGCGAGGAGAGGCCGGTCAGCACCTGGTAGGCGCGCATCAGGCTGGGGGAGGCGTTCTTGCCGGCGACGTCGCGCAGCAGCGCCTCGGTCTCGGCGCGGGACTTTGCGAGGAAGGCGCCGTCGAGATCATCGGGATAGAAGATGTTGCGCGTCTGGCGGATGAAGAACGGGCCTTCGCAGATGAGGTCGCGCACGCGCACATAGCGCAGCGCCTCCTGTGCCGGCATCATCTCCTTGGCCTTCAGGAAGGTTGCCGAATAGCGCCGCATATAGGCGACGAAGACCAGGCGGCCGGATTTTTCGGCAAGCGGCAGGACGTCGTCGATCTCGCCGAGCGTCAGGCAGGCGGGCTTTTCAAGGAAGACGTCCTTGCCCGCCTTCAGCGCCAGGTCGAGATAGTGGCGGTGCGTCTGGTCGGGCGTCAGGATGAAGACGGCGTCGATGTCGGATGCCGCGAGCAGCGCTTCGGCGCTCTCATAGGCGCGCGCTCCGGGATAGCGGCCGGCGCAATGGGCGGCGAGGCTCGGCGAGACGTCGAAGACGCCGGCGACCTCGAAGAGGTGGCGGTGATCGGCAAGGATCGGCAGGTGCATGAGCTGGCTCACCTCGCCAAGGCCGATGAGGCCGACACGGACGATATGCATGGAAAAGACCTTTCTGCCCCGCAAGGGGCCTAACCCTTGACCGCTCCGGCGGTGAGGCCGGAGACAATGTATTTCTGGAAGAGCAGCGCCATCACGATCAGCGGCACGGTGACGATGGTCGATGCGGCCATGATCGCGCCATAGGGGAACTCATAGCGGCTGGAGCCGGAGATGAGGGCGATCGCGACCGGCACCGTGCGGTTCTCGTCCGTCAGGATGAAGGTGAGCGCGAAGAGGAACTCGTTCCACGAGGCGATGAAGGCGAGCAGGCCCGTCGAGATCAGCGCCGGCCCCATCATCGGCAGGAAGATGCAGCGCACGATGCGCAGCGGCGAGCAGCCATCCATGATCGCCGCTTCCTCGATCTGCCGCGGCAGGCTGCGCATGAAGGTGGTCAGCACCCAGATGTTGAAGGGCAGCGTGAAGATCATGTAGGCGAAGATCAGCGAGCCGAGCGTGTTGTAGAGGCCGAGCCAGCGGATCATCTCGAAGAGGCCGGAGAGCAGCGCGATCTGCGGGAACATCGAGACGGCGAGGAAGAGGAACATGATCGGCGAGCGGCCCCGGAAATCGATGCGGCCGAGCGCATAGGCCGCCGCGATCGCCAGCCCCAGCGAGAGCGCCACGACGGAAGCCGCGACGATGAGGGAGTTCAGGAGGCTGCGCAGGAACACGCCGTCCGACAGGATCGCCTCGTAATTGTTGAACTTCAGGTCCGGCAGGAAGGTGACGTCGAAGATCGCCTGGCCGGATTTCAGCGAGGAGGCGATCATCCAGTAGAAGGGAAACAGCGTGTAGAGCGCGACCACGGCGAAGAGCCCGTAGATCGCGATGCGGTGAAGGCGCCTGCCCGTTGCACTGCGCACCATGTCACACCCCCAGGAGCTTGCGGTTGAGCCGGAAGACGGTCACGTAGATCGCCGTCACCACGGCGATCATCAGGAAGATCGCGGCGCTCGCCGCAGAGCCGACGCCCATGTCCTGGAAATTGACCAGCACCTCGCGGGCATAGATCGACACGGTCTTCGTGTCGTCGCTGTTCGAGGACAGCACGAAGCTGAGGTCGAACATGCGCAGCGCATCGAGCAGCCGGAAAAGCACGGCGACGGCGATGCTGGGCGCAAGCAGCGGCAGGGTGAGCGCGGTGAACTGCCGCCATTCCGACACGCCGTCGATCGAGGCGGCCTCGTAGATGCTCCTCGGCAGCATCTGCAGGCCGGCAAGGATGAGCAGCACCATGAAGGGCGTGGTGATCCAGACGTCGACGGCGATGATGACGGGCATGACGAGATCGGGATTGGCCGTCCAGGCGATGCCGTTGTCGATGACGCCCATGAGCTTCAGCACATGGTTGAGGATGCCGAACTGGTCGTGCAGCATCCATTGCCACATGCGCGCGCTGACGACGACGGGAATGGACCAGGGAATGAGAATGACCGCGCGCATGAAACCGCGGCCGGACATGTGGGCGTTCAGCAGCAGCGCGATGGCAAGCCCCAGTGCCGTCTCGATAGAGACCGAGACGACCGTGAAATAGAGCGTGTTGCGGACCGACTGCCACCACAGCGGATCCTCGAACAGCGTGAAATAGTTCTCGAGACCGATATAGGTGTAGATGTCGGGCTCGGTGAGGAAGGCATCGGTGAAGGAGAAGAGGAAGGTCCGCCCGAGCGGCCAGAGCGCCACGGCGAAGAGCACGAGAAGGCTCGGTGCGAGGAACAGCCAGGCCGTGCGCGCCCGCTTGGCATTGAGACCGATGCGTATCGCTCCCGTCGCCATGTCATGCATCCCTCGGGTTGAGGGCGCGCTCGTCCTTGTCGAAGAGATGCGCGCGCGCGTGGTTCCAGCCGACGACCGTGGTGGCGCCCGGCCGGATCTCCGGCTTGCCCTGCGCCTTGGCGACGATCGAGCGGCCGTCGCCGACATTGAGATGGACGAGGGATTCGCCGCCCAGCGGCTCGACGAGCAGGACCTCGGCCTCCAGCGTCGCTTCGCCCCCGCCGAGGATCAGGTCTTCCGGCCGGATGCCGAGGCTGACATCGCCCGCATAGTCTTGGGCGGAGAGGCGATGGCGACCGCCGGCATGTGACAGCACGCTCTCTTCGCCCTCGCGCGCCAGCATGCCCGGCAGGAAGTTCATGCGCGGCGAGCCGATGAAGCTCGCGACGAAGCGGTTTGCCGGGCGCTCGTAGAGCTCCATGGGCGTGCCGACCTGCGCGATGCGGCCGTCCTTCAGCACGACGATGCGGTCGGCGAGCGTCATCGCCTCCATCTGGTCGTGCGTGACGTAGACGGTGGTGGCCTTCACCTCGCGGTGGATGCGGGCGATCTCCACGCGCATCTCCATGCGCAGGTCCGCATCGAGGTTGGACAGCGGCTCGTCGAACAGGAAGAGCTTCTGCTGGCGCACGAGGGCGCGGCCGATGGCGACGCGCTGCTGCTGGCCACCGGAAAGCTGCGCCGGACGGCGGTCGAGCAGGTGGTCTATCTTGAGGAATTTCGCCGCCTTCGTCACGCGCTCGCGGATTTCGGCGGCGGGAAGCCGGGCGGTCTCCAGCGCGAAGCCGAGATTGCGCTCGACATTCATGTGCGGATAGAGCGCGTAGGACTGGAAGACCATGGCGATGTTGCGTTTTGCCGGCGGCGTCTCGTTCATGCGGCTGCCGGCGATGCGCAGCTCGCCGTCGGAGATCTCCTCCAGCCCCGCGATCATGCGCAGCAGCGTGGACTTGCCGCAGCCCGAAGGGCCGACGAAGACGACGAACTCGCCCTCGGCAATCGCAAGGTCCACGCCGTCGATGACCGTCAGCGCGCCGAACCGTTTGACGACATTGATGAGATCTATACCGCTCATGGCCGTTCCATCTTGCTGATTGTCTTTTCCGCGATCGTGCCGTTCGCCCGGGCCGCGAGCGCCGCAACGCCGATGGCGCAGGCTGTATCGCCGATGAGGCTCGGCACGATCGGCATGTCCCGCGCTCCCTCCGCCCAGATGAAGCCGCGCGTCAGCGCCGCAAGCCGCGGCGTCACCTTGGGGTCGCTGCCAATGCCGCCGCCGAGGACGAGCATGGCGGGGTCGAGCGTGTTGACGAGCTGGCCGAGATAGGAGGCGAGCGAAAGGAGCGCATCGGCGACCATCGCTGCCGCCCGCGGGTCCGTCGCCTCCGCCTCGAACAGCGCGCGCGCCGAGGCGTCGGGGCGGCCGGTGAGCGCGCCGTAGCGCTCGCCGAGCGCCTTGCCGCCGGCAAAGAGCTCCAGATTGTGCCGCACCGCGCGGCCCTCACCGTCGAAGGCGACGATATCGCTGCCGGAGAAATGGATGGCGAAGCCGCGGGCGCCTTCATAGGGCGCGCCGCCGATGACCAGCGAATGGGAAAGGCCGGTGGAGATGGTGGCGTAGACGAAGGGATCGACGCCCCTGCCGGCACCCATCCAGCCCTCGGCGAAGGCGGCGGCGCGCACGTCGCTGTCGATGTGCAAGGGGGCGAAGGCGCCAAGGCGGGCGCGGTAATCGAGGCCGCGCCAGTCGAAATTCCAGGCCGAGGCCGGCTCGCCGTCCCGCGTCACGAGCTCCGGCAGGCAGATGCCGAGGGCCGCGATGTCGAAGTCTTGCGCGTTCGCGCGATCCTGCATGGCCGCCGCGAGATCGCAGACGAGGTCGAGCACGGCGGCGCCGCCGTTCTGGCAAAGCGTCGCCTCGGTGCGCTCGGCGACGACCGCGCCGTCCGAAAGCCGGACGATGCAGGCCTTCGTCTTGGTGCCGCCGACATCGATGCCGATCGCGTGCCGTGTCATGGCCGCGCCCCGGCGGCCGCGTCGGCATGGAGCTCGCCGTTCCGGCATTCGGCAAGAATGGTCGCCGGCCAGGACGGATCGTAGGCCGTCGCGGCCGAAAGACGGCGGAAGGCCGCGCGCTTGCCGTCGCCCCAGACGATCATCGCGACGGCCTTCGACAGCGTGGCGATGGAGCCGATGCCGATGGTGAGGCCGTGGGTCGGCACCTCTTCGATCCCGCGGAAGTCCGGGAAGGTCGCGAGGTTGTCGCGCCGGGTCTGCTCGGCGAGCGTGACGATGCGCGTGCGGCTGTTGCGGGCGGAACCCGGCGGGTTGAAGGCGATATGGCCGTCGCCGGCGCCGGACGCGAGCAGGAACAGGTCGATGCCGCCAAGGGCCGCGAGCTCGCCGTCATAGGCCGCGGGATCGGTGAGGGAGGGCATGCGGAAATTCGTCTCGGGCATGCGCAGGGCGTCCGGCAGTGCCCGGTTGATACGCCCGACGATCTCGCGCTCGCCGAAGCCGCGGCAGGAATAATGCGCGGAGGCGGCGGGCGGACTGAGGCCATCGCCGTCCGGCAACAGGTATTCGTCCATCATCGCGATGACGAGACGGGAGCAATCTACGGGGGCGGCGGTCAGCTGGCGCTCCAGCGCCTGGTAGACCGGCATCGGGCTGCGCCCGCCCGGGCAGCCGAGCACATAAGGCCGGCCGGCGGCATTGGCGGCGCAGATTTCCGCGAGGATGCGGGCCGAAAGATGCGCGCCGATCGCCTCGGGCGTGTCGTGGATCATGGTCTTCATCGGCCGGTCCGCTCCGCAAGCAAAGCCGAGACGAAGGCGAAGTTCCGCGCGGCGATCGCCTCCGGCGTCTCGGGATGGTTCGGCGCAAGGTCCTGTTCGACGACCAGCGGGCCGTCATAGCCGCTCGCCAGCAGCGTCCGCATGAAATCGGCGATGTCGACCGCACCGCGGTCGAGATCGGTCATGATGCCGTCCTCGAAGGCACGGTCGCAATGGATGTTCTGCGCCAGCACCTTCTCGCGGAAGGCGCCGTCGACGTTCTTGAGATGGATGGCGTTGATGCGCGCCTTGTGGCGCAGGAAGAACGCCTTCGGATCGGCCTTCCAATAGGCGTGGTGGCCGGTATCGAGGCAGAGGCCGACGAGACCGGGATCGGTCTCCACGAGAAGTCGCTCGATCTGGTCCTCATGCTCCACGCAGGTGCCGACATGCGGGTGGAAGCTGAAGTGCAGGCCGTGGTCGCGCACGATCCGGGCGGAACGCACGGTCTGCTCGACGACGGCGCGCCAGCCGTCCTCGCCGACGATGCCCATCCGGTCCTTCGGGTAGAATTCCGACTCGTCCATCAGGATGAAATGCGTGCCGCCGACGGCCGAAAGCAGCGTGCAGATCTGGTGCGTCCGTTCCGTGAGGGCGTCCGCGGTGGCGGCATCGGCCAGCGTATGGACATGGGCCGCCGCGACCACGGAGAGGCCACGGCGGTTCAGTTCGTGCGAAAGCACCTCGGGATCGGTGGAGAAGTAGCCATAGGGGCCGAGTTCGGTATGCCGGTATCCGGCCGCGACGATGCGGTCGAGGTAATCGGTCCAGCCGAGGTCGTTGCCGGTGGGCCAGTAGACGCCCCAGCAGCACGGTGCGATCGCGATATTCACTGTCTTTTCCTTGGGTTTCCAGAACGGTCCCGGCGGCGATCTCGCTTCCGGAACCGCATAAAACAGAAAGACGGCGCCTTCCCGGCTTTCCCCGGAAAGGCGTCCGGACCGTTACCAGCCGCGCTTCTTCAGCCGTTCCAGATCGCTGCTCACCTTGGCGAGCGCGTCGGCGGCGGTTTCCTTGCCGCTCAGCACGTTGTGCACGCCGTTGAAGATGCGCTGCGAGACGCGGTTGTAGGAGGCGCCCGTGACCTGCGACGGCCGCGAGGCGCTTTCCGCATAGGCCTTCTCGGCAAAACGCAGCGAGGGATTCTTCTCGATGATCTCCGCGTCCTGGTAGAGCGCCTTCAGCGTCGGGCTGTAGCCCTGCAAGGCGCGGCGTTTCTGCTCGCTGGCGCTGGTGAGGTACTGCACGAGGCTGACGGCGGCATCGACATCGTCGGCATATTTCGACACGCCGAGAAGGCCGGCGCCGTAGCAGCCGCTCGATTTCTCGCCTTCCGCCCCGACCGGCAGCGCCATCACGCCGACCTTGCCGAGCAGCGAGGAGCCCTCCGCCTGGCTGGTTCCCCAGACATAACCCCAGTTGCGGTGGAAGATGGAGTTGCCGGCCTCGAAGACGCCGCGCGAGCCTTCCTCGTCATAGTTGAGCACGCCTTCCGGGCTGATGCCGCCGATCCAGGTGCGGGCGAGTTCCAGCGCCTCGACGGCCTTCGGATTGTTCGCGGTGATCTCGCCGTCCGGCGAGATGAAGGTGCCGCCGCCATAGGAGGCGACCCATTCGAGCGCATCGCAGGTCAGCCCCTCATAGGCGCGGCCCTGCCAGACATAGCCCCACATGTCCTTGTTGCCGGCGGCGCGTTCCTGTTCCTGGATGGACTTTGCCGTCTCGGTCAGTTCCGCCCAGGTCTTCGGTTCGGCCTTGCCGTATTTTTCAAGCAGGTCCTTGCGGTAGAACATCAGGCCGGCATCGACGAACCAGGGCATGGCGAGCAGCTTGCCCTCGATGGTGCTGTCGGCGAGCGCCGCCTCGAAATGCGCCGAAAGCTCCTCCGCCGGGACCTTCTCCTTGAGGTCGACGAGGTGGGCGGCGAGCGCGCCGACCCAGATGTTGTCGAGCGTCAGCACGTCGATGTCGCCCGACTTGCCGGCGAGAAGCTGCTGGTAGAGCGGCAGGGCCTCGCCCCAGTTCGCCGGCATCTTGTTGATCTTGACCGTATTGCCGGTCTCCTTCGCCCAGGCCTCGGAGGCCGACTGGCAAAGCTCGAGCTCGGCGCCGGCCGAGCTGCAGAAGATCGACACTTCCGCCGCTGTTGCAGAGCCACCCCACAGGACGGCGCCGACCAGCGCCGTCGTTCTCAGAAATCCATCCAGCTGCACCGTGTTTCCTCCCACACTGCGTTGAGCACGGAAAATTACTATACCGTCTGGTCGGTAAAGTAAAGCGGGCGAAAAGTCCTTTGGACGGCGATGGTGAATAACGGAGCGAGTGCCGCGGCGAGGGCTCTTGCGGCCCCGTGGAGCTGGCTGCGCAGGCGCGTGGCGATCCCTTTCCACCATGCCGGCGATCTGCCCGGCGGGTACGCTTCAGGGGTGGAAAAGTCCCCCACGCCGGCCGGCCGGCGTGGGGTGCGGGAAGGGGGATTGCGGAAGCACAGGCTCCGCCCTCCCTTCGGTCCTTCAGGCTGGTGCTCAATCGTCGTCGGAAGACGAGTTCGACGAGGAGTTGGAGGAGGAGTTCGACGACGAGTTCGAACTCGAATTGCTGGAAGAGTTCGACGAGCTGTTCGAGTTGGAATTGCTCGACGAGTTGGAGCTCGAATTCGAGTTGGAATTCCGCGAGGAATTCGACGAGCTGTTGGAGTTGCGGTTGGAATTCCAGCTGCCCCGGCGGTCATCGTCCCGGTCGCGGCTGGAGCGGACATGGCTCGCCTTGCTGCTGCGCACCATCTTCTGCAGGAAGCGGTGGACCGGGTCGTCGGCGACGGCCGGCGCCGGCGCGGCGGCACCGGCCACGAGCAGGGCACCGAGGATTGCGATGAGTTTCTTCATGGCATGTCTCCTTTGAATGACAGCCTTGCCGGCTGCACAGGAGGAACGGTGGGCCAGGACATCTATTCCATGAAAAATGAGTTATTTTTCAATGCTATAGCGCACCATTCAAACCCATGCGGCTTCGCCGCCGCTGCGCGCGGCAGCGGCGGTGGGAAGAGCGGTCGCCCCCTTCGGTCCTATCGCTGGGCGCGCGCGAACTTGCGATACCAGCCGTCGGCGGCGAGCGTCTTGCGCAGGATCGTCTTGCGGACGACCCCTTCCGCCTCGCGTTCGGCGCGGATGTCGGCGTCGAGGTCTGACGTCTCGCGGCGGAAGGGGATGACCTGCACGAGGGGCGTGCCGCGCTCCAGCACATGCAGGCCGTTCTCGCCGGTGGCGAAGAACGGAAAGTGGATTTCCGACTGGTAGGTGTCGGTATCGACGACGCCCGAAACGACCTCGAAGACGCCGTTCGGCCGGTTGAGCGGCGGCACGAAGAGGCAGCTCCAGCCGGGCGGCGTGCGGATGGTCCAGTAGTTGTGGAACTTGCAGGGCGGCAGGGGCTCGCGCGGATTGCCGGCGACCTGGTGGCTGGCATGGTTGCTGACCAGCGTGCGATCGAAATCCCAGCCGCAATCCACGGTCCTCCCGCCGTCGGAGATCTCCATGCGCACGGTGCCGGCAAGCCCGATGACCCAGCCTGCCGCCATGGCGTCGAGGAAGGGCATGCAGCGTTTTACCGTCAGGCCGCTGTTGTTCGGCGAGACATGGGCGGCATCGACGGGCGGCAGCTTGCGGAACCAGTCGGGCAGGGCCGTCTTGGCGCGCACGGGGGCGGGGATGACGCCCTCGTCCTCCTTGCGGCAGAGGAAGGTCAACCGGGGCTGCGGCTTCTTCAGAAGGGCGAGTGGCATCGCTGTTCTCCTCATCGTTCGATGGGGGAGGAACGGCGCCGGGCGCGGTCTATTCCCGGCATCTCGAAAAATGTAGGGACATGCCGTCGCCCGGCCGCGGCCTTCAGTCGGCGGTGGCGGGAGCGATCCGGTAGAGATGGACCGGCTTGCGCGGTGCGCGCCGGATGAGGCCCTTCGCCTCGAGGTCGAGCTGCACGGCCTTCATCCACCAGCCCGCCTTCTGCCGTTCCGGAAAGTCCGTTTCCGAGAGGAAGGGCAGGAGGGCCGCCTGGGCCTCGGCCACGGTCATGCCGGGCGCGGTGTGCGGCAGGGCGGCGAGCAGCGCCTTGCGCATCGCCGTGTATTTCGTGCGGTCCACCCGCTCCGTGCGGCCGGGAATGTTGACGTTCTCGATTTCGATCTTCTCAGGCATCGATGGTTCCTCCCACGGTGATTTTCGGATTGCGGAAGCCCATGGCGATCCATGCCGCCAGAAGCCTGGCATAGAAGGCGACGGTATGGGTCTTGAGGTTCGGCATGTCGGCCGGCAGGCCGGAGGGGTCGGCAAGGTCGCCGGTCATCGTGCGGAACGCCGCCTTCGGCCGTATCTCCTCCGGCCACAGATGCAGGTAGAGGCTCAGCCAGTGCGCGCCCTTCATCTCCAGGAAAACCGGCGTGTTGCAGCAGGCCGCGATCACCCGGCGCGAGCCGGCGGTGGAGGAGAGGCGGAATTCCCGGAGGTTTTCAGCGCCGGAGAGGATCTCCACCCGGTCCTTGCGGTACTCCGCCGTGGGCGTCGCTTGATAGGCGGTCAGGGTGTTTCTCGCGCCGGGAAGGGCGGCGAGCCTGCCGGCGGCGGCCCGGCAACTGTTGCACAGGCATTCGGAAACGAGGATCGGGCTTCCCCGCAGTTCAAGGCGCGTCTGTCCGCAGGCGCAGCCGATCCGGGTCGTTCTCATCATGTGCGTCATCCTCCATGGCGTTGAACAGGTGTCGTATGTATCGCTCCAGGTGATCGAGGCTTTCGCGCGCGAGCACAGGGTCGTTGCCGGCCTTGGCGAGGACGAAACCGCCCTGCAGGACAGCCTGCATGTGCCGCGCCAGGCTCTCGGCGGACCAGTCCGCCGTGATGCCGCGTTCCCGCCGCGCCGTCTCGATATCGGCCTCCAGCGTCGCCGTATGGCCGAAGATGCTGCGGCCGCAGGCATCGCGAATGTCGGGCGCGCTCGCATGGATTTCCTGCGCCATCGTTCCGACGAGGCAGGTGAAATCCTTCAGCGCGCCCGTGATGATCGCCTTGCGGAAGGCGACATAGGCAAGGATCCGGGCCAACGCGTCGTCCGGTGCATGATAGGGCGCGGCGGCGAAGTAGGCCGTCGTCGTCTCCGCCCAGAACTCGGCCACCGCCACGCCAAGCGCCTCCTTGCTGGCGAAGTGATGGAAGAAGGCGCCCTTGGTGACATCGGCGGCCTTGCAGAGATCCTCGACGCTGGTTGCGGCAAAACCCTTCTCACGGATGATGTCGCGCGCCGCCTCCAGGAGCCGGGTTCGTGCGTTGCCGCGTTCGGGTGCGTGTTTGGTTGGTCGGGGCATGTCGTTAACATACCATACGGTCGGTATGTGTCAATAGTAGATTGATATCAACCCATGTGATGTTCCGCACGCCCTTTTCGAATGGCGCGCAATCACATGGGAAGCCGCCCTCTGCCTGCGGGCGTCTCCTCCGCCAGCGGTCCGGCTATCAATCAGTCTTTTGACGTCAAGGATGCCCCGCAGGCTGAGCCCTCCTCATGGGAGCAGGCCATCGAGATAGGAAATCGTTGCCCCATCTTCCTTCTCCCCCGCGGGGAGAAGGGGCCGGCAGGCGGATGAGGGGGAGGTCGGAAGCGCGGACGATCCGGCGGAGCCACCCCCTCATCCGACCCTCCGGGCCACCTTCTCCCCGCGGGGGAGAAGGGAGAACGGCAACGTCGAATTCTCTTGCCATAGGGGACGGGAAGGGCGATGGCCTTCTGCACACCGGGCCCGAAAGGGACGTCAGCAGGTCCCTCGTTTCAGGGGGAAAGCGCCTTGCGCTCCTCCTCGGCGGACAGCGGCGCGCCGGCCTGGATGGAGGCGAGGTAGGCGTCGACGGTCTCCTGCGCGGAGGCGGGCACATAGCCTTCGGCCAGCGGCGTCGTCAGCGCGAGCCGCGTCGTCCAGGCGCCGTCCTGGCGGCAGGCGACGGTCTGCGTGCTGCTTGCCGGCTGCGTCAGCCGGTATTCCCGGCAGAGCTCGCCCCGCTCGTCGCGGAAGGTGGCGACGACATGCAGCACGGCGGTGCCGAGCGTCACATCCCGGCCGGACGCCTCGCGGTCGAGGGCGGCGGCGATTTCTGCGCCGGCATCGGTGACGGATGGCCCCATGCGTCCGAGCGTGAAGCCGACGACGCCGGTGACCAATGCCACGAGGCTTGCCGCGATCGGCATGAGCCAGCGCCGTGCCGCCGCCCGGCCGGCCTCCGGCTGCGGCCTTGCGGGGAAGGAGACGACATTGTCCTGCGGCGGCGCCGTCTTCTCCCCGGCCTCCTGCACCATGCGGCGCACCGAGGCGGCGAGCGCTTCGGGCACCGGTTCGCCGATCAGCGGCTTGAGGGCATCGCCGACCAGCCGGCGGCTGTCGAGGAAGACGGCGAGCCGTTCGGCGAGGGCCTCGTCGTCGGCGAGCGCTTCTTCCAGCGCGAGGCTCCGCGCCTCGTCCAGTTCGCCGTCGGCGAAGGCCATCAATGTTTCGTCGTCGAATGCCTGTTTGCTCATAGAACGCCGCCTTTCGTATCGGACGAACGCCCTTCGCCGAAACTTATTCCCGTGAGCTCCATCAAATTTTTCCGGGCGCGGGCAAGGCGGCTCATCACCGTGCCGATCGGAATGGCCAGCACGTCGGCGGCATCGCGGTAGCTCATGTCCTCGACGCAGACCAGGACCAGCACTTCACGCTGCTCTGTCGGCAGCCTCTGCAGGGCGGCGGTCACCCCGGCGAGATCCATCCGCGCATGAGCGGCCGCCTCGCCCGACGGCACGGAGACGTCGCGGGCCTCATCGATGTCGTCGTGCGGGCCGGCGGTCTTCTGGCGGCGCAGGTGGTCGATCCACAGGTTGCGCAGGATGCGGAACATCCAGGCGTCGAAGCGGCTGTCGGGCGCGAAGCTGTCAGCCGCGAGGATCGCCCGCTCGCAGGCCGCCTGCACCAGGTCGTCGGCCAGCTCCCGCGACCGGCAGAGCGAGATCGCGAAGCGTCTGAGGTTCGGCAGGAAGGCCACAAGCCGTTCCGGTACCGTCGGCATGGTGTTCGTCATGGGATTTCTTTGGCATGCCATGGAATAAGCTGTCGAGTCGAACGTATGCCAGGAAGGACAATCAACGGAAGGCCGCACCCGACGGACGGCCGCCGCCACGGGAGACGGACCATGCCGAGCCGCCTTGCAGACAGAACCAAGCGCCTTTCCCTCCTCCTTTCCCTCGCCATGGCGGGGCTCGTCGCGCTGCCCGCGCCGCAGGGTGGTTTGTCGCCCGGCATGGCCGTGGCCCTCGCCGATGACGACGACGGAGGCGATGACGATGACGACGACGACCGCGGCGGCAGTCGCGGGCGGGGCGGAGACGATCGCCGTGCAGACCCGCAGCGCATCCTGCGCCCGCTGTTCCGCCAGTCGACCCGCGCGGTGCGCCGTGCGCCCGTGCGCCGCGCGGTCGCGGTGCCGGAGCAGGCGCCGAACGAGATCGTCGCCGCTGGCCTTGACGAAAACGCCCTTGCCGGCCTGACGCAGGACGGCTTCGTCATCGACGGCCGCGTCGAGGTCGCGCTCGTCGGCGGCGAAATGGTCCGCCTCATCGTGCCGCAGGGCCTGACGCTCGAGGCGGCACGCGCGGCCGTTTCGGCCCGCAGCGCCTCGGCGACGGTGGATTTCAACCATTTCTACCAGCCGCAGGCCGCGGACAAGGCCGTCTGCAGGGGCGAAAGCTGCACCCTGGTGCGCCATATGGTCGGCTGGCCGACCGGGGGCGACGGCAGCGGCATGGCCTGCCTGAAGCCGCAGCGCATCGGCCTCATCGATACGGCGATCAACGCCGACCATGCGGTTCTGGCGCGGGCGCGGCTGGAGGTGCTGAGCCTCGGCGACGAGAAGGACGCGGCATCGGGCGAGCAGCACGGCACGGCGGTCGCCGCCCTTCTGGTCGGCGCGCCCGGCAGCCGCGTGCCGGGCCTCCTGCCGGAGGCAGAGGTCGTCGCCGTCGATGCCTTCCAGCGTTTCCGCAAGACCGCCGACATCGCCAATGTCTACGACCTCGTCCGCGCACTCGACCTCTTGGTTCGGCGCGATATCCGGGTCGTCAACCTGAGCCTCACGGGCCCGGCCAACGCGGTGCTGGAGCGGGCCGTGGCGGCCGCCGCCGGGCGGGGAACGATCCTGGTCGCGGCTGCCGGCAATGACGGACCGAATGCCGAGCCGGTCTATCCCGCCGCCTATGACGACGTGATCGCCGTGACGGCGGTCGACAAGGCCCGCAATCCCTATCGCCGTGCGGTGCGGGGCGATCACATCGACATCGCCGCGCCCGGTGTCGGCGTGTGGACGGCGGCGTCGATTTCCGGTGCGCGGCAGAAGACCGGCACCTCGTTCGCCGCCCCCTTCGTCACGGCCGCCGTGTCCGTGCTCCTCTCCGCCAGGCCCGACCTTTCGCCGGATGCGCTCAAGGCGGAGCTGATGAGATCCGCCGAGGACATCGGCAAGCCCGGCAAGGATGCGGTCTACGGCTGGGGGCTGCTCAACGCCCGTGCGCTTTGCGGGACCTAGGGCAGGCCCGGTGAAATCCCGGAATTGCTCTTGATCCTTGTTTCTACTGCGTTATCCGGTGCCGTTTCGGCTGGGAATGCGCTACTTCGCTCCGTCGAAGACGAGCGGCGGGCAATGCAGGTAGCGGGCGACCTTGCGCTTGGCGGCGATATCGGCCCAGACCAGCTCGACGTCGCTTGCCTCGAGGCCCGTCGCCGCGGCGATCTCCACCGGCGGCACGGCGTTCTCCAGCCCGTAGAGGCAGATGTCCATCTTGTCGTAGGGCAGGGCGAAGTAGAATTCCTCCTGCGTCTGCGGCAGGGAATAGGTGTCGGTGGTGGGCGGGCGCGAGAGGATGTCGGCCGGCACGCCGAGATGGGCGGCAAGCTGGAAGACCTGCGACTTGTAGAGATGGGCGATCGGCTTGATGTCGGCGGCGCCGTCGCCGTTCTTGACGAAGAAGCCCTGGTCGTATTCCAGCCGGTTCGGCGTGCCGAGCACGGCGAAGTTCAGCCGGTCGGCATGGTAGTATTCGAGCTGCTTGCGGGTGCGCTGCTTCATGTTGGTCGCCGCGACGATGCCGAGATAGGCTCCGGCCGAAAGCCGCACCTTGCGCATCGCGCCGTCCGGCGAACGCACGACGAGCGAGGAAATGTTGTAGCCGCCCGTCGTCATCGGGTTGTCGAAGACGATCTTGGAGGCCCAGCCGGCCTCGTATTCCGGCACGGCCTCGCGGATGAAGGCGTCGCGGCGCTCGTAGCAGCCCATGGCGGCAAGCGACGGGCCGATATCCTCCACGATGCCCTCTATGCCGAAGGTCTCGGCGACGCTGCGCCCGAGGCGCAGGCTTTCCGGGTCGGAGTCGTTTTCCGGCATGAAGAGGGCGAAGACGTTCTTCGCGCCGAGTGCCTTGACGGCGAGCGCCGCGCAGAGGCTGGAATCGATGCCGCCGGAAAGGCCGAGCACCAGGCCGCGCTTGCGCAGGTCGAGGCGCAGCCGGTCGCGCATCCAGCCGGTGATGCGCTCCACCTCCGCGGCGGGATCGAGCACGAGCGGGGCGAAGGAGGGCGTGTGGGGCTTCGGCGTGGTCATGCGGGCGATCCTGTATCTTGGCCGGACGTGCCGGCGGGGTCGGCGGCAAGCCGGCGGCTTGCCTTGCCGGAATCGGTCCTGGGGAGAAAATCCCGGAATTCGACCTGCCTGGGGACCATATGGTCCTCCAGATGGCGGGCGCAGAAACGCAGCACGTCCCGTTCGGTAAGGGCCGGGTCCGAGGCGACGATCACGGCCTTGACGGCCTGTCCGAGCACTTCATGGGGAACGCCGGCGACGAGCGCTTCCGCCACGCCCGGCATGCGGCAGAGCACGTCCTCCACGGCCTTGGGCGCGACCTTCTCGCCGCGCGACTTGATGATGTCGTCCATGCGGGAGACGAAGGTGAGATAGCCGTCCGCATCCGCGGTGAAGAGATCGCCGGTATGGAGGCGCAGGCCCCCCGTGTGCGGATCGGGCCGCAGCGCGCGGCGCGTCGCGGCCTCGTTCTGCCAGTAGCCGCGCATGACATGCGGCCCGCTGATCACCAATTCGCCGGTCATGCCGGGCACCACCGGCTCGCCCGCCTCGTCGACGACCTCGGCCCGCCCGCCCGGTATGCTTATGCCGACCGAACCGCGCCGGGCGTCCACCTCGCCCGGCGGCAGCCAGCTGGCGCGGGTGCATTCGGTCTGGCCGTACATGGAATAGAGCTTTACCTGCGGCAGGAAGGCGCGCAGCCAGTCGAGATGGGGAAGCGGCAGGGGCGCGGCGGCGCTGGTGATGTAGCGCAGGCTCGCAAAGAGCGAGGCGTCGAGGTCGCGCGCCTGCATCATCATGGCCGCCATGGCCGGCACGAGCGGAAAGCCGGTGACACGCTCGTCGCGGATCTTCTCGAAGATCGCCTGCGGAAAGGCGAAGGACTTTTCGATGACCAGCGTCGCACCGCAGCGCATGGCGGTGACGAGCTGGTTGAGCCCGTAGCCGAAGGACATGGGCAGCACGACGAGGATCGTGTCGGCTTCGGTGTTTTCGAGATAGCCGGTGATCGCGCGGGCGGCGGCGTCCACGTTCTCATGGGCGAGCATCACGCCCTTCGGTTCGCCCGTCGAGCCCGACGTGTAGATCAGCGCGGCAAGGTCGGTATCGGGCAGGGGCCCGGCTTTGAGCGGTGCTGCATCGAGCGCGGCCTCGAAGCTGCCGCCTGTCACGATGCGTGGTGTGGTGGCGAGCTCGATCATCTCATCGAGCAGCCGTTCGAGGCGGCTCTCCACGAAGACCAGCCCAGGGGTGCAGTCGCGCACGATCTGCGCGAGCCGCGCGCTCCTGGTCGCCGGGTTGACGGGGCAGATGACGGCGCCGGCGATCCAGGCGGCGAAGACGGCGACGGCGGCCTGCCAGCCATTGTCGAGGAAGACGAGAACGCGGTCGCCGCGCCTGACGCCGCGCATGCGCAGCGTGGTTGCCATGCGGGCGGCGAGGTCGTGGAAGCGCGCGTAGCTCAGCCGCACCTCGCCCGAGACGATCGCCGTCCGGGCGCCGTCGCGGGCTGTGCTGTCCTCAAGATATCGCTCGATCCGCATGGCCGGCCCGCTGTCAGGCCGCCTGCTTGCGGGTGATGAAGCCGGCGATGCGTTCGATCGTGTCGAGATTGGCCGGCACGATGTCCGCGTCAGCGACCTGGACGTCGAAGCGTTCTTCAAGAAAGCCGACGAGTTCGAGGATGCCGGTGGAATCGACGAGGTCGTTGTCGATCAGTGACAGGTCGGCGGGCAGCGGGTGGCTGTTGTCGCCGAACAGGAAGTTTTCCACGATGAAGGTACGAATGGCGGCTTTGGTCTCGTCGGACATGGTCAGCTTATCCCGATGCTGGATGCAGGTTCTGTGGATCGTGCGGCGCCGGTGCCGCGCAGGAGCTGGGTCGACAGGATGCCGATGAAGGCCGCGTTGTCGCGGAAGCCGGAGACCTGCCCCCTGATGACCTTCTCCTTCAGCTTGCTGACGGCCTGGACGTTGAACAGTCCGCTCCCGGCGAGCCGGTCCGGCGACAGCACCGTGTCGAAATAGGCGGGTGTCTGCGGGGCGGCGAAGCTCTCGCTGTCCGGCGCGCGGTAGGGCTGCTTCGGGCGCTCGATGATGGCCGCCGGCACGAGGCCGCGGGCGGCTTCCTTGAGGATATGCTTCTCTCTAAGGCCGAGCAGCTTGGCATCCGGCGCAAGGCCGGCGGCGAAGGAGACGACCCGGTGGTCGAGGAACGGGAAGCGCCCCTCCACGGCATTGGCCATCATCACCCGGTCGCCCTGGCTGGAGAGGATGTAGCCCGGCAGCAGGAAGGCGGTTTCAAGATATTGCGCCTGGTGCAGCGGATGCCAGCGGCGGAAATCGGCCGGCAATTGCGCTGCAAGGTCCTCGGCGGCGTCGTAGTCGCCGAGCGCCTCCTTGAGGCCGGCGGAGAAGAACAGTTTTGCCGCCGCCGTGGAGCGGAAGCGCGGGCGGTGGGAATAGAGCGGATCGTCAAGGGCTTCCGAGCCGAAGGCGAAGAAGCGCGCGAGATATTCCGGCGTCTGCTGCTTGAGGCCGGGAAGATAGGGATAGAGCCGCTGGAAGAGGCGGGAACGGTGGACGGAGCCCGGCTGCCGGCCGCAGAAGCGCCGGACGCGCGCCTCGCGGAAAAGGTCGTAGCCGGCAAAGATCTCGTCTGCGCCCTCGCCGGTCAGCACCACCTTCATGCCGCGCGCGCGCACCCTTCCGGCGAGCAGGTGCAGCGGCACGGGCGCGGTGCGCAGGATCGGCCGCTCGATATGGCCCATCACCGCGGGCAGATGGCGGGCGATCGCCTCCGTCGTGCATTCGACGCTGTCGGCCTGCGCATCGAGCGTTGCTGCCATCTGCCGCTGCCAGGCGCTTTCGTCATGCTCCTCGCTGCGGAAGGTCAGGGAGAAGGTCCGCAGGCCGCGCGTCACGGTGCGTGCGGCAAGCGCGGCGACGACCGAGGAATCGATGCCGCCGGAGAGATAGGCGCCGACGGGCACGTCCGCGCGCAGGCGAAGACGGGTCGCATCGGCGAGCAGGGCGCGCAGTTCCTCGACCCGGCTCTCGAACCGGCCGGCCGGCTCGGCGTCGCCCCGGTCGGGGAAGGAGAGCTGCCACCAGGGACGGACCGTCCGGCGACCGTCCTCGACGGTCATCACGTGGCCCGGCGGCAGTTCGAAGATGTTGCGGTAGGCGGTGCGCGGCGGGATCGGGCACCAGAGCGTGAAGATCTGGTCGAGCGAGACGGGGTCGATCTCGGCCACCATGCCGGGCAGGGCCAGCAGCGCGCCGATCTCGGAGGCGAAGAACAGGGCGCCCTCGTGCTGGGTGTAGAACAGCGGGCGCACACCCATCCGGTCGCGGGCAAGCACCAGCCGGCGGTTCCTGGCATCGTGCAGGGCAAAGGCGAAGTCGCCGTTGAAATCCTCCAGGCAGGCGGCGCCCTTTTCCGCGAAGGCCGCAAGCAGCACCTCGGTGTCCGATGTGGTGCGGAACCTGTGGCCGCGGGCCGCCAGGTCGTCGCGCAGCTCCACATAGTTGAAGATTTCGCCGTTGAAGGTGAGAGCGAGCGCCCCGTCCGCCGTCGCCATCGGCTGGGCGCCGTCGGCAAGGCCGACGATGGAGAGGCGGGTATGGGCAAGGCCCGCATCGCCGCGCACCAGGATGCCTTCGCCGTCCGGTCCGCGATGGCGGAGCGCGTCGACCATGCGGCGCAGATGGTCCGCCGCCCGTTCCGGTGCGATGTTTCCCCCGCAATATCCGGCGATCCCGCACATGGCCTTATCCGAACCGATCGCCGATGAGGCGGGTCCAGCCTTCGCCGGCAAGACCGTTGAGGAATGCCCGGCCGCTGGTCAGCGCCTCCAGCAGCGCGGGATTGCGCGAGTGCACGATGGTCGAGGACGTATGCAGGAAGGCGCACTTCTTGCCGATCATCGCCTGCAGCAGGGCGGGTTGCGTGCGCCCGCGAATGCCGACGAGACCGCGGGCATGGGCGTTGCGTATCAGGCAGTCGATGACGATGGCCTCCTGGCCGGGCTCGGCCATGATCTGCACCGTGCGGCCGATGCCGCCGGGATCGCCGTAGTAGAGGTAGAGGCCGATCGCCTTGCCGGACCGCGTCTTGACGGCATGCTGGATGCGCTCGCCGTGCAGCGCCTTGCGGGTGGCGTGCCCGAGCATGGTCTCCAGCATCGGTGTCTCCCATGCGGGGCGCAGCGGGAAATGGCGTACGAACTGGCGGCACAGATGGGCAAATTCGGTATCGCTCACCGCGTCGACGACGAAGGCGTCGGCCTTGCCGGCAAGCGGCGCGTAGTGCGACCAGCTCTGCTTCCCACCGCGTCGGCAGAGAAGCGCGTCGATGGGCCGGGTCATGGGGCTGAGCAGCCTCAAGGCGGACAGGCGCCCGGCGGCGGCTTCCAGCGCGAAGGCGGAGGGTCTTATCACACGCAGCCATTCGAGGCTGTAGGGGCCGAGGACGGTGGCGCGCGTCGTGCGCCACATGTCCGTCGAAACATCGTTCGAGGTCTCGGTGAAGGACAGGTCCTGCGGGCCGGAGAGCACGTCGCGCAGCAGGCGCGCACCGGCGAAGGGGTCGCCATCGCGGTCGTCACAGGCGAAGGTGCCGCAATTGGCGGCCTTCAGGCGCCGCCCCTCGAATTCCATCTCCACCGGCAGCACGCCGAGGAAGCCCGAAACGCTGCCATCCGCGCGGACATGCACGCGCGAGCGCAAATCCGGTTCGGCGGCGGGAAAATCGATGAAGAGGGTGCGGAGATAGGTTTTCAGGTCGTCGCTTGGCGGCTGGGCGCTCTTTCGCAGAAGGCGCTGGAACAGGTCCGCGACCGCATCCACATCCCCCGCTTCAAATGAACGCACGCTCGACATCGACACCCATCCGGCCCCTGTCCCATTCCGGGCCTCGTCCCCGCTTTGCTTACGCGAGGAGCGTGAAGAAAAGGTCAAGAAGGCCTTGCGGCGCGACGGCGTGGGGCGAGGAGGGGCCGCGAGACGAAGCGGACCCTCCATGGCGTGGCTACATGGCGTGTCCGCCGGCATAGCCGAGGCTGACCGCCGCCATCCAGACGGCCATGGCGATCATCATCAGGTTCTCCGTCAGCGAGATGAAGCCGAGGGGGACGTTGCTGGAGCCGCCGACGCAGGCGCATTTCAGCGCGCGCTTCTCGATATAGACCGCCTTGAAGACCGAGACGGCGCCGACCGTGCCGATGAAGAGGGCGACCGGGATCGACAGCCCGTTGAGCGCGCCCGCCACCATGAGGATGCCGGCAAGGCCCTCGGCATAGGGATAGATGTAGCTGTAGGGCACCCAGCGCTTGGCGAGCAGGTCGTAGTTGAGGAACATGGTCGCGAAGCTCTCGACATTCTGCAGCTTCAGCATGGCGAGCGCGACCATCGAGAAGGCGATGAACCATTCCGCCGCCCTGACGGTGAAGGGCGTGCCGCTGACGGCATGGCTTGCGGCCATCGCCATCAGCGCCGTGAGCGCGAAGAGCACGACGACCGGGCGGTAGGTGGTCGCCTTCGGGGCCGCGACGGGCTCGCCGAGATAACGCCTCAGGTCGTCGTAGCCGCCGACGCGCACGCCGTCGATGAAGACCTGCGGGGTGGTGGGAACGTCGTGTTTCGCCTTGAAGGCGTCGGTCTCCGCGCGGCTCGTCAGGTGACGGTCGTCGACCGCGTAGCCCGAGCGGCGGAGCAGGTCCTTCGCCTTCAGCCCGTAGGGGCAGATGTGGCCCGGCATCACCATGCGGTAGAGGATGGCCGTGCGGCCGGCCTGATTGTTTCTGTCCAACATCTCACGTCTCCTGTCTTGTGAAATCGTTGGCGGGACTATAAGTTCCGTACCATGGTACGGAGTCAAGCGCCCGACGACCTGACGATCGGAAAACTCGCGGCGGCGGGCAATGTCGGCGTGGAGACCGTGCGCTTCTACCAGCGCAGGGGATTGCTCGCGACGCCAAGGCGCCTCGACGGCATCCGCCGATACGGGCCGGCCGACGTCAGCCGCCTGCGGTTCATCCGCCAGGCGCAGGCCGCCGGCTTCACGCTGGAGGAGATCCGCCAGCTTCTCGCGCTCGATTCCGGCGAGGACCGGGCGGCGGTGCGTCTTCTGGCGACGAAGCGGCTGGCCGAGCTCGAGGCCCGGATGGCGGAGCTGCAGGAGGCGCGCCTGTCGCTGCAAAGGCTCGTTTCGGAATGCGCGGTCGGCAAGACCGGCCCCTGTCCCATCCTGAAATCCTTCAAGGCCTGAACAGCCGGCCGCACGGCCCATCGGCTCGATCGCGGCCTTCCGCCGTCCGCTCGGCGGTATTTCCCTATTGTTTTTCCTCGATTTTCTCTTGCCGGCGGCGGCTTCAGCGGGGCACGCACTCCTTTGCCCGAAAATGGGCGCCTGGAAAATTTGTAACATCTATTGACGATATTATAACGTATGTATACGTTACAAACAGCGCTGGACGAAGCGGCGCATTCGGAGGAGAATCCATGAAAACCAGGACTTTGCTGACGGGCCTGTCAGCGATGACGCTTGCCCTTTCCCTGTCGACGGCTGCCGTGGCGAAGGACAGCTACCGTGTCGCCGTGATCCGCTGGGAGCCCAACGACATCTATTTCAACGGCGTACAGCTCGGTCAGGAGATCGAGAAGAAGCGCATCGAGGAAAAGGACGGCGTGAAGATCGAATTCACGGTGTTCGGCGCCAATGACGTGAGCGCGCAGCGCAATGCGCTCGACGCGCAGATCGCCCGCGGCGTCGATGGCGTGCTCCTGGTTCCCTGGCGCGGCGAGGCGATGATCAAGGTCGTCGAGGACCTGGCCGCCAAGAACGTCCCGGTCGTCGTGACGAACGCCTTCGTGCCGAAGTCCAAGTCGACCTTCGTCGCCTTCGACAACGAGACGGCCGGCCGCAAGGGCGGCGAGGCGATCGTGAACTGGCTCGACAAGAACCGGGGCGAGGACTGGCGCAAGCAGGACGGCGTGATCATCGAGCTGCGCTGCATCATCACCGCGTCCTTCGATATCGGCCGCAGCGCCGGCTATCACGCGGCCTTCGATCCGATCGTCAAGGACAACCCGAACATCAAGGTCGAATCCCACGAGGCGGGCTGCGACGGCTCCAAGGCCCGCAAGGTCGTCGACGACATGATCTCGCGCTACGGCAAGGACAAGATCCTCGCGGTCGCCAGCATCGATGGCACGATGGGCATCGGCGGCGCCATCCCGGCCTTCGGGGCGCAGGGCATGCTGAAGAAGTCGGACGACCCGGCGCATATCCCGGTCGCGACGATCGACGGCACCCAGCCGGAACTCGCCGCCGTGGAGAAGGGCGATCTCACCCACGTCTCCGTGCAGCCGGCGACGGGCGAGGGCATCGTCTCCATGCGCCTGCTCTACGACATGATGAAGAGCGGCAAGCTCCTCGACAAGTCGGCTTCCGCCAGTACCTTCCCCATCGAGGGCGAGGAGCTCTGGGCGCCGGTCGAGATCGTGCCGTCCGACGCCTTCGACGGCGACTGGTACAAGATCCAGGCCTATTCCGTGCCGGAGGACGTGCCGGCGGCCGACGCCCGCAACTGGGCGAACCAGATGAAGGCCGCCAACTGATCGACGGGCGGCGGCATATCCGCCGCCGCCTTCTTTCCCGCCGTGAGCAAGACCATGATCCAATCCGCCGCCCTTCCGGCGACCGAGGCGCCGTCCTATCGCCTTGCCGGGCTGACCAAGACCTTCCCGGGCCTTACCGCCGTCGCGGATGTCGATCTTTCCGTGCGCCGCGGGGAGATCCACGGCATCATCGGCCGCAACGGCGCCGGCAAGTCGGTGCTGATGAGCCTGATTTCCGGCGCGCAGCAGGCGACGTCGGGCACAATCGAAATCGGCGGCGAGAGCGTCGCCATTGCCGACTACGATCCCGTGCGCGCCCACGGGCTCGGCGTCTCGCTGGTGCCGCAGGAGCCGAAATTCGCGCCGCGCCTGTCCGTCGTCGACAATATGTTCATGGGCCAGCCGCTGACCCGCAGCTTCGGCTTCCTCCGCCGTGCCGACATGCGGCGCAAGGCCGTCGAGGTCGCCGGGGCGGTCGGGCTCATCGTCGACCCGGACGCGCTGATGCTGACGCTGCCCATCGAAAGCCAGCAATTGCTCGCCTTCGGCAAGGCGCAGTTCATCGACGAGGCGAAGGTCATCCTGCTCGACGAGATCACCGCGTCGCTGTCGCGCGAGCGCAAGACCATGCTGCTGTCGCTGCTGCGCGATCTCGTGCGTCGCCATCCCGACCGGTCCTACACGCTGATCTCGCACCACGTTTCCGAGATCATGGAATTCTGCGATCGCGTCACCGTCATGCGCGATGCCCGCGCCGTCGCCACGCTCGATGTCGCCGCGACCACCGGCGCGGAGCTTGCCAACTGGATCGTCGGCGACATTCCCGTGATGAGCCTCGACGGCCTGTCGCGCGCCGTGCCGGAAGGACAATCCCGCCCGATCGCCCGCATTTCCGGCCTCACCCGCCGCGGCGTCTTCGAGGACCTCACGCTGTCGCTCGGCACGGGCGATGTCATCGGTTTTGCCGGGCTCGACGGTTCCGGCAAGGACGAGGCGGCCGAAGCCCTGTTCGGCCTCGGCAAGCTCGACGCCGGCACCTTCGAGATGGAGGGCAAGGTCCTGCATCTCGCATCGCCCGGCGAGGCGATGAAGCACCGCATCGCGCTTCTGCCGAAACACCGTGAGCGCCAGGCCGTCATCCAGGGCCGCTCGATTGCCGAGAACACGCTGATCTCCAGCTATCGCCGGTTCTCCACGGCGCTCGGCCTGATCGACAGCCGCCGCGCCCGCCAGGTGACCGCCGACAAGATCGTGGAGTTCAAGGTCAAGGCCAAGGGGCCGGAGATCGGCATGAGCGGCCTTTCCGGCGGCAACAAGCAGAAGGTGCTGATCGCGCGCCTGACGCTGAACGCGCCGCGCCTTCTCATCCTCAACGAGCCGACGCGCGGCGTCGACCTTGCGACGAAACCCGAAATCCTCAAGGCGATCCGCACCGACCTGTCGCGCGACAGCGCGGTGATCGTGCTGACGGAGAGCGAGGAGGAGATGATCACGGTCTGTGACCGCATCTATGTCTTCTTCCGCGGCCGCATCATCGCCGTCCTCAAACGCGGCGAGGAGAATTTCACCGTCTCCGCGCTCTACAAGACCATCCAAGGAGTTTGAACGATGTCCAGCACAGTCCGGCTGTTCTCTCGTCTGATGGAGCGCCACCTCATCTGGGTGCTGCTCGCCGTTCTCGTCGCCGTCGGGCTCACCGTTCCGGGCTTCGCCTCGCTGCAGAACATCACCAACGTGCTCTGGGCCGCCGCTCCCCTCGGCTGCATGGTGCTCGGCCTCTTCCTCGTCCTGCTCATCAAGGAGGTCGATCTCTCTCTGGAATCGAGCTTCGCCTTCGCCCCGGCCGTCGCCATCGTGGCGATGACGGTCTGGGCGCCGGATGTGGTCCATCCCGTGCTTGCCGTCATCCTGACGCCCGTCGTCGGCCTGCTGGTCGGCCTTGCGGCGGGCGCCTTCGCGGTGAACCTGCGTGTCAATGCCTTCCTCGTGACGCTCGCGACGCTGCTTGTCATGCGCGGCGCCGTCGTCTTCCTCATTCCCGAGGGCGTCTATTACCTGCCGGCCGAATACACCTATCTCGGCGAGGCCCGCTGGTTCGGCATTCCCGTGGCGATCTTCGTCTGGCTCGTGCTCTACGGCGTCGCCTATATCTTCATGGAGCGCCATCGCATCGGCAAGGAGATCTACGCCATCGGCAACAACGAGGAAGCCGCCTTCCTCGCCGGCGTGAAGGTGCACCGCACCAAGATCCTCTGCTTCGGCATTGCCGGTCTTGCCGCCGCGATCGGCGGTCTCCTGGAAGTCGGTCGCCTGCAATCGGTCGTCGCCGATCTCGGCGAGGGGGATATCCTCATGGTCTTCGCCGGCACCATTCTCGGCGGCACCAGCCTCAATGGCGGGATCGGGCGGCTTTCCGGCGTGTTCGGCGCGGTCATCGTCATCGCCATCATCGAGAACCTGATGAACCTCACCGGCATCGAGCCCTCGATCCGCCAGATGGTCTTCGGTTGCGTGCTGCTCGTCGCGATCTATCTTGCCAGCCTGCAGGACCGTTTCGCCCTGCGTGCAAGCCGGAACTGACGGGAGAGAGAACCATGGCGCTGCTTCTGGGCATCGATAACGGCCTGACGGTCACCAAGGCGGTGATTTTCGAGCAGGACGGCACGCCGATCGCCGTCGCGCGGCGGCGGGTGCCGCAGTCCTTCCCCGAGCCGCGCCATGTCGAGCGCGACATGGCGGGCCTGTGGACCGCAACCGCCGAGGCGATCCGCGAGGCGATCGAAAGGAGCGGCCGGCCGGCGGCTGACATCAAGGCCGTCGCGGCGACCGCCCATGGCGACGGCCTCTACCTGCTCGACCGCGACAAGCGTCCGCTCGGTGCCGGCATCCTCTCGCTCGACAGCCGCGCCGGCGCGATCGTCGACGCATGGGAGAAGGACGGCGTGGCGCAGCGCGCGCTGGACCTGACCGGCCAGACCGCCCACGCCTCCGCGCCCTCGGCCCTGCTCGCCCATATCCGGCAGCACGAGCCGGAGCGCTACGGCGCCATCGGCCATGTCTTCACCTGCAAGGACTGGCTGCGCTTCTGCCTGACCGGCGTCGTCGGCACGGATCTGACCGAGGCGAGCACGAGCTTCACCAATGTGCGCACGCAGGCCTTCGACAAGGCGGCGCTGGAGGTCTTCGGCCTCGGCGACCTCTGGCCGGCCCTTCCGCCCGTCGCCCGACCGGACGAGATCATCGGCACGGTGACGCGCGACGCGGCGGCAGCGACCGGCCTCGTCGAGGGTACGCCCGTTGCCGCGGGCCTGCACGACGTGACGGCCTCGGCCCTCGGCATCGGCGGCCACGCGCCGGGCCTGCTTGCCGTCGTCGCCGGCACCTATTCGATCAACGAACTGGTCACCGAGGAGCCGATGGCCGATCCGCGCTGGTTCTGCCGCAACGGCATCCGCAAGGGCTGGTGGAACGCCATGGCGATCTCTCCGGCCTCCACCGCGAACTATGACTGGTTCCTCGACAATTTCTGCCGTGACCTGGCGGAGAAGGCCGAAAGCGAGGCGAGCGACATTCACGCGCTGCTGCGGCCGGAACTCGACCGCGCGCTGGAAAAGCCCTCGGACATCGTCTTCCATCCCTTCCTCTTCGGCTCGCCCTTCGGCAGCGGCGCGAGCGCCGGCTTCTTCGGCGTGCACGGCTGGCACGAGCGGGGCGACCTCCTGAAGGCCGTGCTGGAAGGCATCGTCTTCAACCACAAGCTCCATATCGACGACCTCCTGTCGCGCGTGCCGGTGGAGCGCATGCGCATCAGCGGCGGCGGCGCGCGCAGCCCGGTTCTGGCGCAGATGTTCGCCGATGCGACGGGGCTCGCCGTCGATGTCTCCTCCGCCGACGAGGCTGCTGCCTGGGGGGCGGCGCTCGTCGCCGGCGCCGCGGTCGGGCTCTATGCGAGCCCGGAAGCCGGCGCGGCGACGACGACCCGCATCCTGCGTTCCTACCGGCCGGATACGGCGCGCAGCGCCCGGCTTGCCGAGCGCTACAATCTCTATAGACAGCTTGCGGACGGGATGGCGCCGCACTGGCGGGCCATCGAGGATCTCGCAAGACGGTCAAGGGGAGTGGACGGATGAAGGCGGACGCACGGCGCGAGGAGATCGCCGACTACATCACGCGGGCCGGCCAGGCGCGCATCGAGGATCTCGTCGAGCATTTCGGCGTGTCACGCATGACCATCCATCGGCATATCGACGCGCTCGCCCAGCAGGGCGTGCTGCGCAAGCTGCACGGCATGGTCACCGTCCAGCCCTCCGGCCTCTACGAGAGCACGTTCCGCTACCGCGAGACGGTCGGCAAGGCGGAGAAGGAGGCGCTCGCCCGCGCCGCCATGGCCTATGTCGAGGCCGGGCAGGCGGTGATGCTGGATGATTCCTCGACGGCCTGCGCGCTCGCGGACCTCCTGCCGGAAGCCCGTCCGCTCACGGTCATCACCAACAGCTACATCTCGGCCGGCAAGCTGATCGAGGCCGAGGAGGTGGAGCTGATCAGCCTCGGCGGCAAGTACCACCGCAACTACAACGCCTATATCGGCATCACCTGCGAGAAGGCGGTGGCAAGCCTTCGGGCGACCGTCCTCTTCTGTTCCGCCTCCGCAATCGACGGCGTGACGGCCTTCATCCAGGACGCGCAGGTCACCAAGGTCAAGCAGGCGATGATGGCCTCGTCGAGCCGCAAGATCCTGCTCGTCGATTCCTCGAAATTCGGCAAGGTCGCCCTCAACGTCCTGAGCGACCTCACCGCCTTCGACGTCGTTCTGACGACGGACCGGGTCGGCGAAGCGGACAGGGCACGCCTGAAGGAAGCCGGCGTCAATCTCGAAATCGTGAAAATGGGCAAGAGTACATGAATGCGAACGCGGCAGGCGCCGCCGCCTTTCCCGGCGGCATGGGCGAACGAATGGCGGCGATGGAGGCGCGCGGCACGCTCGACGTGCTCATCGTCGGGGCGGGCGTCAACGGTGCGGGCCTTTTCCGCGACCTCACGGCCCAGGGGCTGGACTGCCTGCTGATCGAGAAGAACGATTACGCAGCCGGCACCAGCGCCGCGCCTTCCCGCCTCATCCATGGCGGGCTGAAATATCTCGAGACGGGCGAATTCCGTCTCGTCGCGCAGTCGACGCTGGAGCGCAACCTGCTGCTCGCCAACGCGCCGCATTACGTCAAGCCGCTGCCGACGCTGATCCCGATCTTCTCCTGGACGAAGGGCATCGGCGCGGCGCTGCGCACGCTGTTCGGCTCGAAGAGCGCCCCGCGCAGCCGCGGCGCGCTGCTCGTCAAGATCGGCCTGATGCTCTACGATTTCTACGGTGCGCGCCACCGCGTCATGCCGCGGCATTCGACGGCGAGCCGGGCCGCCTCGCTGCGCGACCTGCCGGCGCTGACGCCCGACATCGTGGCGACGGGCACCTATTACGACGCCACCGTCACCCATCCCGAGCGCCTGATCCTCGAACTCGTGCGCGACGGCCTTGCCGACAGCCCGCGATCCGCCGCCCTCAACCATGTCCGGCTGGAACGCGCTGATGGTGGTGCTCTGACGGTGAGAAGCCTTGCCGGCGAGGCGGCTGCGGCCGTGCGGCCGAAGATCGTCGTCAATGCGGCCGGCCCCTGGATCGACGAGGTGAATGCCATTCTCGGCGCGCCCTCGCGCATGATCGGCGGCACCAAGGGCTCGCATATCCTGCTCGACCATCCGGACCTGCTGAAGGAATTGAAGGGCCGGATGATCTATTTCGAGGCGGATGACGGGCGCATCTGCCTTGTCTTCGAATATCTCGGCCGCGCCCTTGCCGGCTCCACCGATATCAAGGCGGCCAATCCCGACACGGTGCGTTGCGAGCCAGACGAGGTGGAATACCTCCTCGAAAGCCTGCGCAGGCTCCTGCCGAAGCTTCGCTTCTCCCGCGAACAGATCGTCTATGTCTATAGCGGCATCCGCCCGTTGCCGGCCTCCGATGCGAAGGACCCGGGCCTCATCACCCGCGACCATGCGACGCCGGTCCTCGAACCCGTCGCCGGCCGGCCCTATCCGGTCTATTCGCTCGTCGGCGGCAAGTGGACGACCTTCCGCGGCTATGCGGAAGAGGTGGCGGACATGCTGCTGAAGCGCCTGTCCGCGACCCGCAAGGTGTCCACGCGCGACCTCGCCATCGGCGGCGGGCGCGATTACCCGAAGACCGAGGCGGCAAGGCAGGCGTGGATTGCCGATCTTGCGCGGGAAACCGGGCTTGCGGAAAAGCGTATCGGCGAGCTCTTCGCCCACTACGGCACGGCGGCGCGGGTCGTTGCGGCGCATGTCGCGGCGTTTCCGGCCGACGCGCCGCTTCCCGACGCTGCGGACTACAGCACCGGCGAGATGGACTACGTGCTGCGGCACGAGCAGGTCGGTTCCCTCGCGGACCTTGCCTTCCGCCGCACGACGCTGGCCGTGACCGGCCGCCTGACGGCCCGGCTGGTCGAGGCGCTCGCCCTCCAGGCGGGCGAGACGCTCGGCTGGGATGCGGCCCGCCGCGCCGCTGAAATCGCCGCCGTCCGCGAGCGGCTGAAGACCTTCCATGGAGTCGACCTGACATGATCCCCAAGAGCTACGACGAGAAGATGGCGCGCATCCGTGCCGGCGCCTACCGATCGGGTGACTTCATCTTCGTCGACGCCAAGGATGCCGACATTTCCGGCGGCATCCTGACGACGGGTTTTCGCCGCGGCGCCGACGGGTCGGCCGCCGGCAGCCGCACGCGCCGGGAATTCCTGGCCGAGATGGAAACCCTCGTGGCGGAAAGGGCCGTCGACGTCATGCTGGGATCGGCAGGCAACATCGAGCGGCTGGTCGAGGGCGGCATCTTCGCGGAAAGCACCGTGACGCCGGCCTTCCGCGCCAACGAGACGACCGACGTCTGGCTCAACATCCGCGGCGGCCGCTACCGCGAGACACCGGCCCAGCCCTATCGCGGCGCCGATCTTCTGCGCGCGCGGGCCGACCTCTGCCTGTTCTCGATGACCTTCAACAACGACGCCGCCTCGGACGTCGCCATGCTGGAGGCCTACCGCGCCTTCCGCATCGAGGCGCGCGCTGCCGGAAAGCGTCATTTCCTCGAAGTGTTCAACCCGAATGCCGCGACCGGCTTCGGGGTCGCGGGGACCGGCGCCTTCGTCAACGACTGCATCGTGCGGGCGCTGGCGAGCCTCACGCGCGCCGAGCGGCCGGAATTCCTGAAGATCGTCTATAACGGCCGCCGTGCGCTGGAGGAACTGGTCGCCCATGACGACACGGTCGTCGTCGGCGTGATGGGCGGGGCGAGCGGCACGCATCGCGATGCGATGGAAATGGTCGCCCGCGCCGAGGCGAGCGGCGCCCGCCTTGCCATCTTCGGCCGCAAGATCAACCTTGCCGAACACCAGCTGTCGCTGACGACATGGATGCGCGCCGTCGCGGACCGAAACGTGACGCCGGCGGAAGCCGTGCGCGGCTATCACGGCGACCTGCAGCGGCTCGGCCTGAAGCCGGACCGCGCGCTCGATCTCGACAACACGATCACCGATGCGGCCCTGAGAGAAGACGGCACCCCGTAGCCGCCGGGCAGAATCGATCGAAATGCATTTCGCCCCGGCTTGCCGGGGCGAAAGCGTTTTCAGGCTCCTGCCGCCGGTCAGACCGCGAGGTAGGACGAGATGATCGACGCGATCTCGGATTGCGGGTCGCTCTCGGCCTGCGGCTCGCCTGTTCCGGTGCCGGCGTCTTCCGCCACGGGCTCGTCGCTCATGGTGAAGAAGGTGAAGCTCTGCGCGCCCGCGCCGCCGGCCTGCGGCAGGGCGTTGATCTGCGCCGAGGTCATGGCGGCGAGCTGGCCGGGCGTGAAGGCGGCGGCCTGCTCGCTGGAAAGGCCGGCGAGCGTTGCCGTGCTGAGGCCGGAAATCGCGCTCGAGCTCAGCGAGAGGATATCCTCGGTCGAGAAGGAGGCGAGGTCGTCGGCACCGAGGGCCGCGGCCTGCGTCGCCGTCAGGGCGCCGATCTGGTCGGACGAGAGCGCGCCGACCTGCTGCGGGCCGAGCGCCGACATCTGGCCATAGGTGAGGGCGGCGACCTGGGCCGTCGACAAAGCGGCAATCGAATCCGTGGACAGCGCACCGATCGTGCCGCTCGAAAGCCCGCGGATGGCTGCCGTGCCGATGGCCGCCAGCTCCTCGGCGGAGATGGTCTGCATCTGCGCGGAGGTGAGGCCGGCAATGCCCGGCAGGCTCAGCGCGGCGATCTGGGCAAGCGAGAAGGCCTCCACCTGCGCGGTGCTGAGCGCGGCGATCTGGGCGCTGCTGAGGCCGGAGATCGCGGCGGTGCCGAGGGCGGCGATCTCGCTCTCGGAGAGCGTCGCCATGTAGCCCGGCGGCAGGCCCTTGATCGCGCTGGCGCTGATGGCGGCGAGCTTGCCGGGCGAGAACGTGTCGAGCGCTTCGGTCGAAAGGCCGGAAAGGGCGGCCGAGCCGAGGGCCGCGATCTGGCTCGTGGTGAGAGCTTCGACCTGTTCCAGCGAAAGGCCCGCGGTCTGCGTGCCGGTGAGGCCGGCAACGCCGCTCGTGCTGAGCGCGGCGATCTGGGCGGGTGTCAGCGCGCTGACGTCGATGGCATCGAGGGCGGCCACCTGCTTCGAGTTGAGCGCGCCGAGCTGCTGGGTGGAGAGCCCGGCGACCTGCGCGGATGTCAGGGCGGCGACCTGGCTGGTGGTGAGCCCGCCGATCCCCGCGGCGCTGAGCGCGGCGATCTGGCTGGCCGAGAAGCCGGCGAGCACCGCCGGCGGCAGGCCGGCAATGGCGCTCGAACCGATCGCCGCCATGTCGGCCGTCGAGAACAGCGCGATATCGTCGGCATCGAACGCCGCGATCTGCTGCGATGTCAGGGCGCCGACCTGCGCGCTCGTCAGGGCCTCGACCTGGTCGGCGGTCAGCGCCCCGATCTGCGCGCTCGACAGGCCGGAAATGCCGGAGGGGCTGAAGGCGGCGATCTGCCCGGGGCCGAGCGCGGCGAGCATTGCCGTCGACAGGCCCGAAATGGCCCGCGAATTGATCGCGGCGAGATCGGCGGTCGAGAACAGTTCGAGGTCTTCGGCCTCGAGCGCCGCGATCTGGTGCGAGTTCAACGCGGCGACCTGCCTGCTGGTCAGGGCCTCGGCCTGGCTGCTGGACAACGCCGCGACCTGTGCGGTGGAGAGGGCGGCGATGCCGGCGGTGCCGAGGGCGGCGATCTGCTCGGGCGAGAGAACGGCGATGTCATCCGTGCCGAGCGCGCCGATCTGCGCCGAGCCGAAGGCGGCGAGCTGGGTCTTGGTCAGCGCTTCCAGCTGGCCGCTGTCGAGGGCGTTGACCTGCGCGGATGTCAGGCCCGCGCCGTTGAGCGCGGCGATCTGCCCCGTCGTCAGGGCGGCGATGGTTGCCGGCGACAGGCCGGAGACCGCGCCGGACGTGATCGCGGCCATCTCGGCGGTGGTGAAGGTCTCCATCGCGTCGGTGCTGAAGGCGGCGACCTGCGTGGAGCTCAGTGCGGCGATCTGGGCGCTGGACAGCGCCTCGGCCTGGCCGGTGGAAAACGCGGCGATCTGGTCGGTGGTGAGGCCGGAGACGCCGGCCGAGCCGAGGGCGGCGATCTGCGCCGGCGACAGGGCGGCGACATCGTCCGTGCCGAGCGCCGCAGTCTGCCTGGAGCCGAGGGCGGCGATCTGCGCCGTGGTGAGCGCACCGACCTGGTCGCTGGTGAGCGCGGCGATCTGGCTGCTCGTCAAGCCGGAGAGGCCGGCCGGGCTGAGGGCGGCGATCTGGCTCGTGGTCAGCGAGGCGAGCATGTCGGTCGAAAGGCCCGGCATGGCACCGGAATTGATCGCCGCCATGTCGGCGACGGAGAACGTGTCGAGGTCGTCGAGGCCGAGGGCGGCGACCTGGCGCGAGGTGAAGGCGGCGACCTGCTTGCTGGTGAGCGCTTCGGCCTGGGCGGTGGAGAGCGCCGCGATCTGGTCGGTGGAAAGGCCGGCAATGGCGGCCGTGCTGAGGGCGGCGACCTGTTCCGTCGAAAGCGCGGCGATATAGTCCGTGCCGAGCGTCGCGATCTGCCGGGCGTCGAGCGCCCGGACCTGGGCGGGCGACAGGGCGTCGAGCTGGGCGTTGGTAAGGGCCTGGATCTGGCGTGTCGCCAGGCCGCCGATGGCGGCGGTGGAGAGGGCGGAGACCTGCGCGGTGGAGAGGGCGGCGACCGCGGCCGACGAAAGTCCGGAGATGGCACCCGCGCCGATGGCGGCGATCTCGCGCGTCGAGAAGGTGGCGATGTCGTCGGTCCCGAGGGCGGCAAGCTGTGCCGAGTTCATCGCGCCGATCTGGGCGCTGGTGAGCGCCTCGGCCTGGGCGACGCTGAGCGCCTCGAACTGCCGCGCCGTCATGCCGCCGATGCCGGCTGCGCTCAGCGCGGCGATCTGGACGGTCGAAAGGGCTGCGAGCGTATCGGTGGCGATGCCGGCAATGGCGCCCGAACCGATGGCGGCGATGTCCCGGGTGGAGAAGGTCGCCAGGTCATCGGCCCCGAAGGCCGCGAGCTGGGCCGAGCTCAGCGCGGCGACCTGCTGGCTGGTCAGGGCCTCGGCCTGGGCGGTGGAAAGGGCCGCGAGCTGCTGGGCGCTCATCGCGCCGATGGCGGCGGTGCTGAAGGCGGCGATCTGCGCCGTCGAGAGCGCGGCAAGCGCTGCCGGCGAGAGACCCGCGACGGCGCTGGCGCTGATCATGCCGATATCCTTCGGCGAGAAGGTGGCGATGTCGTCAGTGCCGAGCTGGTGGATCTGGTCGGAGTTGAGGACGCCCACCTGGGCGCTTGTCAGCGCTTCGGCCTGCGCGGTGCTGAGGGTGGCGAGCTGCTGGGACGTAAAGCCCGCGATGCTGCCGGCATTGAGGGCGGCGATCTGCGCCGTGGTGAGCGCCGCGACCTTGTCGGTGCCGAGCGCGGCGATCTGCGCGGAGGAGAGGGCCGCCATCTGGCGGTTGTTGAGGGCGTTGATCTGTGCGGTGGTGAGCGCTGCGACCTGGCTTGCGGTCAGGCCGGAAATGCCGGTCCCGCTCAGGGCGTTGATCTGCGCGGTCGTCAAGGCGGCGATGTCGGCGGTGCTGAGGGCGCCGACCTGTCCGGCACTGAGCGCCGCGATATGCGCCGTCGTCAGGGCCGCGATCTGGTCGGATGACAGCGCTGCCATCTGGCCGGTGGTAAGGCCGCCGATGGCGGTCGGATTGAGGCTGGCGATCTGCGTGGTTGAAAGCGCCTCGATATCGTCGGAAAGGCCGCCGAGCTGCGCCGCGCTGAGGGCCCGGAGCTGTGCGGCGGAAAGCTGGCTCACCTGCTGGGAGGTCAGCGCGTCGAGCTGGCTGCTGGTGAAGCCGGTCATGCTGTTCGGGCTGAGGGCCGCGATCTGGTCGGAGGACAGGGCCGCGATGGCTGCTGCGCCAAGGCCGGAGATCGCCCGTAGGGGGAGGGCCGCGATCTGTGCGGTGGAAAGCGCACGGACGTCTTCCGCCTCCAGGGCACCGGCCTGCGCAGGGGTGAGGCTGGCGATCTGCGCGGTGGTGAACGCGGCGATCTGGGCGGACGAGAGGGTCTCGATCTGCCCGGCATTCATGCCGGCGATCGCATAGCGGTCGAGGGCGGCGATCTGGCTCGGCGAAAGGCTGGTCAGCACACCGGCATCAAGCCCCCCGATGGCCCTGCTGCTGATGGCCGCAAGGTCCGCGGTGGAGAAGGTCGCGATGTCTTCCGCGGTCAGCGTGGAAAGCTGGGAAAAGGTCATTGCCCTGATCTGCGCCGGGGTCAGAGCCTCGATCTGCTCCGTGCTCAGCGCGTCGATCTGGTCGGGCGTGAAGCCGGCGACGACGCTGGCGCCGAGGGCTGCGACCTGGCCGGTGGTCAGCAAGGCGAGGAATGCGGCGTCCATGCTGGCGAACTGCTTGGCGGTGAGACCGGCGATCTGGGCGGTGGAAAGCACGCCGACCTGCTCGTCCGAAAGCCCGGTAAAGGCATCGGAGGTGATGCCCTGCATGGCCTTGGCGTTGATCGCCGCCATGTCCTCGGCGGAGAAGGTGGCAAGATCGTCCGCGCCGAGGGCCGCGATCTGCTGGGCGCTGAGCACACGGACCTGTGCGGGCGAAAGCGCCTCGACCTGGTCGGGGGAGAGGGCGGCGATCTGCACGGATGTCAGGCTCGCGATGGCGTTCGTGCCGAGGGCGGCGATCTGGTCGGTGGAAAGGGCGGCGATGGCGTCGCTGCTGAGGCCCGCTATGGCCTTGGCGTTGATCGCCGCGATATGCGCCTCGGTGAGCACCGCCATGTCCTCGGAACCGAGCGCGGCGAGCTGCGCCACGCCCAGCGCGGCGATCTGGGTGGTGGACAGCGCCTCGATCTGCTCCGTGCCGAGGGCGCGGATCTGCGCGCCCGTCAGGCCGCCGAGCGCACCGCCGCTGAGGGCCGCGATCTGCTCGGTGGAAAGGCTTGCGATCGCCGCGGTGCTGAGGCCGGCCGCACCCCGGTTGCTGATGGCGGCCATGTCCTCGGTCGAGAAGGTCGCGACGGCGTCGGGCGCCAGCGCCGCGAGCTGGGCGGCGCTGAAATAGCGGACCTGGTTGGGGATGAAGGCCTCGACCTGCTCGGTGGTGAGCGCCGCAAGCTGCGCCGGCTTGAGGGCCGCGATCTGGGCCGTGGTGAGCGCCGCGATCTGCTCGGGCGAAAGGCTGGCGATGGCGCTACTGCTAAGGCCGGAAAGCGCGCCGACCGAAAGGGCGGCGATATCGGCGGTCGAGAAGGTTTCCAGGGCCTCGGGGCCGAGGGCGCCGACCTGCCGGGCGGTCAGCGCCTTGACCTGCGCGGCGGTGAGGGCCTCGGCCTGTGCGGCGTCGAGGGTGGCGATCTGCTGGGACGTGAGGCCGGGGATCGATTTCACGTTGAAGGCGGCGATCTGGTCGGTGGACAGGCTGGCGACGGTATCGGTGGTAAGGCCGGCCACCGCGCTTACCGAGAGGGCGGCGATGTCGGCGGTCGAGAAGACCGCGATGTCGTCGGCATCGAGGGCTGCGATCTGTGCCGCGGTGAGCGCCTTGGCCTGCAGCGGCGAGAACGCTTCGACCTGGTCGAGGTCGAGCGCGGCGATCTGGGCGGTCGTCAGGCCGGGGATGGCGCTGCTGTTGACGGCGGCGATCTGCAGCGTGGAGAACAGCGCGATGCCCGCGGCGCCGAGGGCGGTGATCTGCCGTGCCGACAGCGTATTGATCTGGCCGGTCGACAACGCCTCGATCTGCTCTTGCGAAAGCGCGGCGATGGCGGCGGTGTTGAGCCCCTTCAGCGCGGCGTTGTTGATGGCGGCAAGGCTGTCGCTGGAGAGCGCCGCGATGTCGTCGCCCCCAAGCGCTGCGATCTGCGCCATGTTCATCCCGCGCATCTGGGCGGGGGAGAAGAGCGCGATCTGGCCAGGGCTGAGGGCGTTGACCTGGGCCACCGTCAGGGCCTGGACGGCGACCGGGCTGAGCGCCTCGATCTGCTCGGCGGAGAGCGTGGTGATGATGCCGATGCCGAGGGCCGGGATCGCGCGGCTGGAGATTGCGGCGATGTCCTGGCTGGAGAAGGTGGCAAGGCCGGTCGATCCCATCGCGGTGAGCTGCTGGCCGCTCAGCGCGCGCACCTGCGCCGGGGTCAGCGCTTCCATCTGCGCCGTGCTCATGGCCTGGATCTGCGTCGGCTTGAGGCCCGTCAGGGCGCTGGTGCTGAGCGCGGTGATCTGGGGCTCGCTGAAGGCGGCGATCGCGGCCGCGCTGAGTGCGGCGATCTGTGCCGGCTTGAGGAGGGTGACCTGCGCCGGGGTCAGTGCTTCGATCTGCTCCGGGGTCAGTGCGGCCGTCTGTGCGGGCGTGAAGCCGGCGACGGCGAGCGGCGTCAGCGCGCCGACCTGTTCGGGGGAAAGGGCGGCGATGGCCGCGGTACCGAGGCGCTGCACGGCCTTGTAGCTGATGGCCGCCATGTCCTCGGTGGAAAAGGTCGCAAGATCCTCCGGGTCGAGGGCGGCGAGTTGGGCCGCGCTCAGCATGCGGACCTGCGAGGCCGTCAGCGCCTCCGCCTGGTCCGACGACAGGCCTTTCACCTGGGTCGCGGTGAGGGCGCCGACCTGGGAGGGCGTCAGATTCTGGATGGCGTATTTGTCGAGCGCGCCGAGCTGGTCGAGCGACAGGCCGATGATGGCGCTTTGTGAAATGGCGCTCAACTGCCGGGTGTTGAGAACCTCGATGTCCTCCACTTCCAGTGCGGCAAGCTGCCTGGATGAAAAGGCGTTGAGCTGGCTGGTGGAAAGCGAGGCGACGTCCTCCGTCGTCCAGGCCGAAATCGCCGAAGCGGATAACTGCTTGATCTGGGCGATGCTCAGGGAGGGTACGATCGACGTCATGGATAAAGTCCTGAAATATGGAATCGAAAGAACAGCAAACGCACCATTCTGCTGAATTTCGATACAGCGACGAGCTTGCCTGAACCTGTACCTGAAGGTTGCCCGCCCGAAGGCTGGAATTCCCGCGGGTTGCGCGGTTTTTCCGCGGGTGGCAGGCGAAGGAGCGAGCCTCCGCCGCGCGCGGTTCTACAGGGAGGCGTAGAGCACGGGCATGAGGCCGGCGCAGGCCTTGAACCGCGCCCAGGATTTGTGTTCCGGGTGGGTCCAGCCGGTTTCGGCGACGGCCGAAAGGCGGGGAAAGACGAGGCGATCGAAGACGGCGCGGTCGAGCATAGGCTCGGACCAGATGCAGGCCTGCACGCCGAGCAGCTTCGCCTTCTGCGCCGCGCTCCAGCCGGCGACGGGATCGAAGGCATAGGTCATCTCGGGCGTCGAGGCGCCGGCCCAGCTTGCCCCCGGCTCGTCCCAGTCGGCCGTATGCGCCATGTCGAGATAATAGGCCTGGCCGGGGCAGACGACCATGGTGTAGCCCTCGCCGGCAAGCGCCGCGGAGGCCGCAACGTCCCGCCAGCCGCAGAGATAGGCCTTGTCCTTGTCGATGACGTTGCCGTGTGCGGCTTCCTGCCAGCCGCCGGTGACGCAGCCCTGCGCGGCGAGGAATGCCTGGACGCGCTTGAGGAAGACCGCCTGCAGCGCCGCCGCGCCGGAGCCCTCGATGGCGTCGGCGCCGTGCGTGTTGGTGATCACGTTGAGCCGCTTCGCATGGGCTTCGGCCGCGTCCTTGCCGGCGATTTCGGACAGTTTTTCGAGCGCCTCCGGCGAGCCGGACCAGGCGCCGAGCGGGACTTCGTCGGCGCCGATATGGATGGTGCGGAAGGGAAACAGCGCGATCAGTTCGGCAAGGATCGTCTCCACCACACGGTAGGTCGCCTCGCGTGCCGGGTTGAGGCAATTGTCGGCAAACCCCTGGACCGAATGATAGCTGCCCCGCTCCTGCGGATCGCGCAGTTCGGGAATGGCCATTTGCAGGGCGTGGCAGTGGCCGGGCATGTCGATTTCCGGCACGATCTCGATGCCGAAATCGCGGGCCTGCCGGACGATGTCACGGATGGCGGCCTTGCTGTAGTAGCCGCCGCTCCGTTCCGCGCCGGAGCCCAGGAGGGGCGGAATGGCAAGGCCCTCGCCGCGCCAGGCGCCGATCTCCGTCAGCGCCGGATAGGCATCGATCTCGACCCGCCAGGCCTCGTCGTCGCAGAGGTGCCAGTGGAAGCGGTTGAGCTTGTTCCAGGCGAGGATCGCGAGCAGCCGCCGGATTTCCGCCGCGCCGTAGAACCGGCGCGCCACGTCGAGATGCAGCCCGCGCCAGCCCATCGCCGGCGCATCGGCGATCCGCCCCTCCGTGGGAAAGCCGTAGGCGTGCGGAAAATGGTGCGCGCCGCGCCAGATCTGGCCGAGCGTGACGAGCCCGTAGAAGAAGCCGGCCTGCCCGCAGGCGCGGATGGAGACGGAATCGGGCGTGAAGACGAGTTCATGGGCCTCGGCCGCAAGATCCTCGCTGACATGGAAATATACCGGCAGCCCGCCTTCCTCGGCGGGCCGCACGATGCCCTCGACGGCGAAAAGCGCCTCGGCCAGCCGCCGGAACGCCTCCGTTGCCCCCCTTGCCGCGGCGTCCTCCGCAAGGAGCGTCAGGCCGGCAGGGGCGGGGCCGAGGCGGGTGAGCGCGACATGGTTCGGCCAGGGGATGATCGAAACCGGTGCCGGCGGGTTGGTGGGCACGGGGCAGGGTTCCACGCCCCGCTTCGGCGCTGTATTGTCGCCCATGCGCCTCGTTGGCGTGGTGGCGACCCTGCGCGTGCTGCCATCGGGAAAGAGGAGATAGGCGCCCCGCGCGCCGTCCGTCCAGTGCCGGAACGGCCAGCTCAGGCCGTGGATGGTGACGGTCCAGCTTGCGCCGGGGGCAAGGTCCAGCCCGTCCGGCGGCAGCAGTTCGGTGAAGGTGGAAAGCCGTCGGCCGATACGGCCGCCCTCGGCGGTCGCCGTGGCATCGACCTGGCAGGGGCCGCTGAAGCACAGGCGAAAATCGCAGAAGGGGGCCGTCCCGTCGTTGCGCAGTGTGAGCCTGTAGGCCATCGGATGCGCGTCCGTGGCCGGGATCCAGACGGTTTCGAGCGTGGGGACGTGAAGGTCCTGCATCGGCATGGCGGCTATCCCTGGACGGCCAGCATGCCGGCATAGATGCCGGGCGCCGATCCGGGGATCGGCATGGCGCCGACTGTCTTCTCGTAGAAGGCAGAGGGGCCGACATCGCCGATGATCGCATAGCCGTAGCCCATCGCCTTCAGATCGAAGAGGCAGGCGAGCAGCAGGGCGTGGCCGATGCCGAGCCCGCGCGATTGCGCTTCCACCCCCGTTGGCCCGAAGAAGCCGCGGGCGATCGATTCATGGCAGGCGAAGCCGACGAGCCGGCGCGCGCGCGTCGCGATGAAGACGGTGGGCGGCTGGCGCGTCAGCGCGATCGCGGTCTCGCTGGCCCAGCCATTGCCGAACGTGTCCGCCACCCAGTCGGTGACGAGCCGGGCTTCCGGGGCAAGCGCCCTGCGGATCGTCACGCCGGCCTCCGCCATCCGGGCATCGAGCGCTGCGTCGGGGGAAAGACGCGAGAGATTGACGAGATAATCCAAGACCGGCCCTCCGGTTCGATGCTCCGCATACCAGATTGGTAGTCAATCGCCGCGATTCAGGCAAACCGCCAAATTCCGCACGACCGGCGGTGATAGATATTCCCTATCAAGCCATTCGAACTGGCCTCTTGATCAATCCTGACGAATGGCAAATACCTGACCTATGGATACTCGTTTTATCGGAAAGAAATCCTCCGCGGCCGGTGGCTGGGGGGCCTTGAAGAGCTGTGGCAAAAGGCTTCTGGAGAGCGGCACGCCGCTGTCGGGCGCCATGACCATGCTGAAGGCGAACCAGCCGGACGGGTTCGATTGCCCGGGCTGCGCCTGGGGGGACCCCGAGCACGGCTCCTCCTTCGAATTCTGCGAGAACGGCGTGAAGGCGGTTGCCTGGGAGGCGACGGAAAAGCGCGCCTCGCCCGCCTTCTTCGCCGCGCATACCGTCTCGGAGCTGCGCGAGCTGAGCGACTACGAGCTGGAGCTCCATGGCCGTCTCACCCATCCGATGCGCTATGACGCGGCGAGCGACCGCTACCTGCCCGTCGCCTGGGACGATGCTTTCAGGGAAATCGGCAACATCCTGAAGAGCCTCGACAATCCCGACCGCGCCGAATTCTACACGTCCGGCCGCGCCAGCAACGAGGCGGCCTATCTCTACCAGCTCTTCGTGCGCCTCTACGGCACGAACAATTTTCCCGATTGCTCGAACATGTGCCACGAGGCGAGCGGCGTTGCGCTGCGCCAGGCGATCGGCGTCGGCAAGGGCACGGTGCTGCTCGAGGACTTCGAGGCGGCGGATGCGATCTTCGTGATCGGCCAGAACCCCGGCACCAACCACCCGCGCATGCTGGGCGACCTGCGCCGGGCGGCATTGCGCGGCGCGCGCATCGTCGTCTTCAATCCGATCCGCGAGCGCGGCCTGGAGCGGTTCTCCGACCCGCAGGACAAGATCGAGATGCTGCGCGGCGGCTCGACCGACATTGCCAGCCACTATTTCCAGCCGCAGCTCGGCGGCGACATGGCGGCCGTGCGCGGCATGGCGAAGGCGGTGCTCGCGGCGGAGGATGCGGCGGTCGCGGCGGGCCTGCCGCCGGTGCTCGACCATGCCTTCCTTGCCGAACATTGCGTGGATTTCGCCGCCTACCGTGCCGCGGTCGAGGCGACCGGCTGGGCCGAGATCGAGGACCAGTCCGGCCTGACGCGGGCCGAGATCGAGCGCGCGGCGGCGGTCTACATGCAGGCCGAGCGCGTCATCTGCACCTGGGCGATGGGCGTGACGCAGCATGTGCATTCCGTCGCGACGATCCGCGAGATCGCCAGCTTCATGTTCCTGCGCGGCAATATCGGCCGGCCGGGGGCGGGCCTCTGCCCGGTGCGCGGCCATTCCAACGTGCAGGGCGACCGCACGGTCGGCATCAACGAGAAGCCGTCGAAAGCCTTTCTCGATGCGCTGGAGCGCGAGTTCGGCTTTTCCCCGCCGCGCAGGCATGGGCACAATGTACTGTCGGCCATCGGCGCCATGCTGGACGGCTCGGCGGAAGCCTTCATCGGCCTCGGCGGCAATTTCGCCCGCGCGACGCCGGACAGCGCGCTGGTGGAAACGGCGCTGCGCCGCCTCAAGCTGACGGTGAACATCGCCACGAAGCCCAACCACTCGCACCTGATGCCGGGGGAGGTGTCCTTCATCCTGCCCTGCCTCGGCCGTACGGAGATGGACCTTGCGCCCAACGGCAATTCGCAGCTGATCAGCGTCGAGGATTCGATGAGCATGGTGCATGGCTCGGCCGGCATCAACCGGCCCGCCTCGCCGCACCTGCGGTCGGAAGTGGCGATCATCGCCGGCATCGCCGAGGCGACGGTCGGCAGCGGCATCGTCAGCTGGAACGCGCTTGCGGAAGACTACGACCGCATCCGCGACCATATCGAGGCGACCATTCCGGGCTTTGCGGATTACAACACGCGGCTGCGCAAGCCGCGCGGCTTCCTCCTGCGCAATGCGGCCGCGCACCGGGAATGGGATACGCCGGCCGGCAAGGCCTCCTTCTTCTCCGGCCCGCTGCCGGAGGAGACCGTGCACCAGCGGGCGCGCAAGGCCGGCGGGCGTTTCGCGCTGCAGACGTTCCGCTCGCACGACCAGTACAACACGACGGTCTACGGCCTCGATGACCGCTACCGCGGCGTCTACGGCGAACGGCAGGTCATCTTCATCCATCCCGAGGACCTGAAGGCGATGGAGGCGGAGGCCGGCGACCGGGTGGACGTCGTCGGCGCGCATGACGACGGAATCGAGCGCGTGGCGCGCGACTTCCGTTTCGTGCCCTACGATGTCCCGCGCGGCAGCATTGCCGGCTACTATCCGGAGCTGAATGTGCTGGTGCCGCTTTCCAGCGCCGGCGAGCAAAGCGACACGCCGACCTCCAAGTCGATCATGGTCTCGTTCCGCAAGCGCGAGGCCGCGTGAGCGGCGAAACGGAGGAGGCCGGGATTTTCCTGGAACTTGTCGCACGGTTGCAAAGCGAGGATCCGCGGCTGACGGGCATCCAGGCCGCGCTCGTCGCGGCGGTGCGCACGGGCGTCGCAAGCGACAGCCGCACCTTCGCCCGCCGCCTCGGCCTTGCCCATGCCCTCGTGCTGCGGGAGTTGAACGCGTTGGCAGAGCAAGGCGCGATCCGCATCGACGGCCGGGACGCGCGCACGATGCGCACCCGCTACTCCCTCGCCTCGTAGGGCAAGCACCCCTGAAGACCCTCTCTGCCCGGGCGCCTATTTGACGGCGATGGGCTGGAAGTCGGCAGCGAATTTTTCAGCGTTCCTGACGGCCTTGCCGCCGAGCTTTTCGCCGAGCGTCGCCACCATCTCGCCCGCCCGCTCGACGCCGTTGGCCTTTGCCAGCATGAACCAGTTGAGCGCCTGCCCGGCATCCTTCTTGAGGCCGATACCGTCGAGATAGAGCGTGGCAAGCCGGAACTGCGCCTCGTTGTAGCCCTGCCGGGCGGCCTTCGATATCCACTGCGCGCCCGTGGCGGGGTCCTTCTTCAGGGCGCTGCCGTCGAGATAGAGGTCGCCGAGCCGGAGCTCGGCATAGATATGGCCCATCTCGGCCGCGCCCGTCAGCAGGATCTCCGCCTGGGCGACGTCCTTCGGCACGGCCTTGCCTTCGAGGTAATAGGCCGAAAGCTTCTCCATGGCCGGCGCGAATCCCTGCTTGGCCGCGCGCCAGAGCCAGTAGGCCGCCTTCTGCGGATCGGCCGTCACGCCGAGGCCGTTCTCGTAGATCAGGGCGAGGTTGAACTCGGCAAAGACGTTCTTCTTCGCCGCCCCCAGCACATACCAGTAGCGGGCTTCCGTCAGGTTCTTCTCGATGCCGCGGCCGTCGCGATAGACGTCGCCCAGCGAGCGGTAGGCGATGGGAAAGCCGGCGCTGGCGCCGGTGCGGTAGATTTCCCGCGCCTCGTCATGCCGGCCGGCGGCATCGATGGCGCGGCCGTAGTTCATCAGGATGCGCAGGCTGTCGGGAAACTGCTTCAGTGCCGTCATGCAGGCCGGGACCGCGGTCTCCGGCCTGATCTGCTTGAAATAGACGCCGACCGCGGGATCCGCGATCTCCTGCACATGGCCGGCCTCGCGGTCGCAATCGGTGATCTCGGGGTAGAGCGGGTTCTGGGCGAATTCCTCGTAGTTCGCCGTCACGCGGCCGGAGATCGCCGGCACGGTCTCGTCGGAGCCCTTCGTCGCATCTTCCAGCCGCAACCGGGCGAGCTTGGCGAACACGCCCTCGGGGAATTTTTCGAGATAGCCGCGATACTGGTCGGCGGTGCCGTTCGCCTGGATGCCGTTCCACATCAGGAGGTCCTCGGCGGCATTGATGCTGCGGTCGACCGGCAGGGCCGCCACCTCCTGTTCCTTCTCCTCCTTCGGCCTGTTCGCCTCGGCCAGCGCCTCGACGCGCATTTCGGCGATGTCGGCGAAGAGGCCTTGCGGGAAGGAAGCAAGGTAGGACCGGTAGCTTTCTGTCGTGTCGCCATCCGAGGCGGCCTGCCAGGCTTCCGCATCCTTCGTCGCTTCCGCGGAGAATTTCGGCACTTCCGGCAGGGCGTCGGTGAAGAAGAAGTCCTTGGTCAGCGAGGAATTGTCCCACGGCACCTGCTCGCCGCCGGTCTCCTCGACCACCCGCTCGCGCACCCGCTTGAAGACCTGCTCGATGGGCAGGCCCGGCGCGGTGATGAAGTCGGCAAGCGCCCGCGTGAAGGGGCTGTTGCCCTTCGTGCCGTCCGTCGCGACCTTTCCCGGCGCGGTGGCGAAGGCGATGAAGGTGCCGAGCGGGCCGGTGGCGCGCGCAAGGCCGCGCGAGGCGCCGTCATTGGCCGCCGCACCGGCCGAACGGTTCGTTTCCAGGGGGTTGTTGCGGCAGGCATCGACGATGAACACGGCGATGCGCGGGCGCGCACGCTCGATCTGCTCGGTGATCATCTTCAGGCTGAAGGCTTCGAGCGGCAGGTCGGAGGAGGAGGTGAGCTGGCTGTCCGTCGGGATCAGGTAGTTCTCGTCGGCGAACTGGATGCCGTGGCCGGCATAATAGACGACGACATTGGTGTCCGGCGTCAGCGCCTCGGCCAGGCTCTTCATCGCGCGGACCATCTGCTGGCGGTCGCCGTCGATGACCGAGACGATCTTGAAGCCCGCCGCGGAGAGCGCCTTCTCCATCAGCTTCGCATCGCTCTGCGCATTGGGCAGGTGCGGCAGGTCGGCATATTTGCCGTTGCCGATCACCAGCGCGACGCGATTGTTGCCGGCGGCAAGCGCCGCGGCTGTCATCGACAGAAGAAGCGCGAGAAAGAGAAACAATCTTTGCATGAGCATCGCCACCCCATGAAGATCCCGGCGGGACGCTAGCATAGTCCCGCGGCCCGATCCTGGACAAGACGGGATATAGCCCGGTGTTATTCTGCGCCGCCTTCGTCAAAACTGCCTTCCAGCATGCGCGCCAGCGTTTCCGCGCCGTTCCGCCAGCCGCCATCGGCGCCGGCGATGGCGGCACATGCGGCGGTAAGGCCCGCGCGGATGTCGGGGCGGAGCAAACGGTCGAGGGCGGCGGCACGCTGCGTCTCACCGTCTTCGACCCGGTGCAAGAGGGCGGCGCCGCGCGCCTGTGCCCAGCGCGCCCGGTCGACCTGCCGGTCCATGTCCGGGCTTTCGTCCGGCACGAAAAGGGTCGGGATGCCGCCGGCGATGGTCTCGTGGAAAGTGTTGTAGCTCGCGCGCACGATCGCCGCGTCCCAGGCGAGGCTTGCGGCATAGGCCGGATGGAGCGTGACCCGGTGGTGCCGGGCGGGATGGCGAGGGGCGGCGCTTCCGGTCAGCGGCGACTGCAGCTCCACCACATGCAGGTCCGGCCGGGCGAGGAGGTCGTCCAGCAGGCGGGCGTGAAGGCGCATGAGGTCGGGATTGGCGGAGCGGGAGAGGTCGAGGAGGATGACGGTCGCCTCCTGCGGCAGGCCGAGCGCCTGGCGGGCCGCCGCCCGTTCCGTGCGCTCGGACGGGTCGATCAGCAGCATCGGCGGCACCAGCCGGGTCTTCGCCCGGTCGGCCACGGTCGGCCCGCCGTCGCATTCGCCGGCATAGTCGCCCGGCTCGATGACGATGGGGAAATGTGCCCCGGCGCCGATATAGCCGGCATGGTGGGCCGGCCACATGCCGCGCCGGATCCAGACGGCCTGCACGCCGCTATGCTCGCCAAGGGCCTTGATCACCCCGTCGAAGACGAAGTTGACGTCGTAGACGAGGGTGGTCGCGTGATAGGCTTCGAGCAGCAGGCCGATTTCCGCGGCGAGACGGTCGTTCCAGGCGGCGGGTTCCTCGCCCGTCAGGCCGTGGTGCGGCACGAAATGCACGGGAAAGCCGAGATCGCGCACGATTGCGGCACTGTAGCTCATGGTCAGGAAGGCGGACGGGCGGTGCTTCAGCCGGCGCGCGACAGCGAGCTGGCGCGTGAGATGGCCCTGGCCGATGCCGTTTGCCGAGACGAACAGGACGCCGTCGGGGCGAGGGGGACGGGGGGCGGGGCTTGCGGGTTGCGCTGCCGGGGTCGGGGCCTCCAGGACCTGCCCGTCCCCCTGCCTTTCGATGAGGAAGACGGCATTGTTGTTGAAGCCGCGCCAGGCCGCTTCCGGCACGTTGATGGCCAGGAGCCGCTCTGCCGGAACGAGGCGGGTCGCGTCATAGTCCGCCGGCAGCGGCAGGGCCGAGCCGAGCGTGGCGGCAAGATCCTCCGGCGAGAAGATGCGCATGTGATCCGACTGGCCGAAGCGCGCCGCACGCTCGGCGCCGGTGTGTCCGTCCAGCGCCTCGCGGAAGCCGCCTTCGAGGAAGGGGATGCTGAAGATGTGCAGGCCGCCGGGCTTCACCAGCCGGTGGAGGCCGGCGGCGACGGCGCGGTAGTCGCAGGCGACATGTTCGAGCACATGGTTGTGCAGGACGATGTCGAAGGAGGCCGGCGCGAGGGTCGGAAGATCGCGGCAGAGATCGAGGCGGGCGACGGCGAAGGGGAACTGGCCCGGGTCGATGTCGGCGCCGAGATAGCGGCTGCCGAAGCGGCTTCGGAAAAGGGTGGCGAGGCACTCCTCGGGGGCGAGGTGCAGGATGCGGCGGTTTCCCGACAGGAGGCCCCGCAGGCGCAGCACCTCGAAGATCAGCCGGTGACGCTCCAGCGAGCCGCACCCCTCGCAGCGCACGTTCTGGCGCAGGAAGGCGCTGTCCTTCTCGCCATAGGTATCCCCGAAGACCGAACTGCCGCAGATGTTGCAGGTTGGCCGGGCCACCGTCGTCCTCACAGGCTGCCGAGTTTGGTGATGTCCCAGTCGGTCCGGACGATGCGGGCATGGTCCTCGACATAGCGGGCAATGTCCCGCGCCCCATTGGTCCAGGCGATCGACCGGCAGCGGCGCACGACGCTCTCCCGCTCGACGGGGTCCAGCAGGCGCTCCACATGGGCCGCGACGAAGCCGAGGTCGTAGTCGCGGCGCATCAGCCAGCCGCGGCCGGTGAGTTCCGCCCAGCGGGCGCGGCTCGCCTGCAGGTCCATCTCGTCGGCCTCGTTGGGCACGAACAGCGTCGGGATCGCGCCGAGCACCTGTTCGTGGAACGTATTGTAGCCCGCCGCCGTGATCGCCGCGTCGAAGGCGTTGCTGAAGCGGAAGCTCGGGAAGAGCTCGACGACCCGGTGCCGCTCGCCCAGCCTTTCGAGGCCGGCGGCCTCGGGCGTGATCGGCGAGCGGATTTCGAGCGCGATCGTGTCGGGGCGGCGCAGCACTTCGGCAAGCAGCGCGCCGCGCACCTCCCGCATGTCGAAATTGGCGCCCGAGCCGAGCTGGAAGGCGACGACGGTCATGCCCTCGGGCAGGTCGAGGGCGGCGCGCGCGCTTTCGCGCACCATGCGCTCGGCCGGATCGAGATGCAGGACGGGCGGCACGAGGAAGGTTTCCTTGCGGCAGGCCGCCGTCGGGCCATGGTCGAAGGTCTCCGCCAATTCGCCGGGTTCGATCACCGCATCGAAGCGGTCGGAGAAGTCGAGGAACACCCGGTGGCATTCCCGCCAGAGCGGCCGGCGCACCCAGATCTTGAAGATATCGGGAAACGCGCCGAGCGCCCGGGTGACACCCTCGAAGACCGCCGTCGCATCATAGGCGAAGACCGCGGGGCGCAGATGGGCGATGAGCTCGAACAGCTCCTCGGCAAGGCAGGTGTTCCAGTCCTCGGGGTCGGCGTCGAGGATGCGGTGGTGCGGCAGGAAATGCGCCTGGTAGCCCTGCTGCACGGCGGCCTTCATGGAATAGGACATGGTGGCGAAGACCGGCGTCAGGCCTGGCGGCAGCCGCTGCGCGATGGCGAGCTGCTGGGCGAGGTGCCCGACGCCGATGCCGTTGCTGGAGGCGAAGAGCACGTTGCGTTGCGGCAGGGCGGGGAAAAGCCGGCCCTGCGGCGCTACCGCCTCGTCCGGTGCCGCCATGATGCGGGCGAGGCGATCGGCGTAGATCGCCGCGTCGTGGTTGTTCTCGACGAAGCGGCGGGCCTGTTCGCTTTGTGACCGGTAGCGTTCCGGGTCGCTCACGAAGCCGTCGATGAGGCGCTCGACATCGGCCGGCTCGCCATAGACCGCGGCCTTGCCGAACAGCAGCGCGAAATGTGGGGGCAGGATGACGACGAGGCCGGTCGCGAGCGCTTCGAGGATCGTCCGCCCGAAGGCCTCCGACCAGGCCGGATCGTGGAAATAGACGTAGAAATCGAGCGTGCCGAGGAAGGCCGGGACATCGTCCCAGGTGAAGGGCACCAACTCCCAGTTGGGCGGGATCGTGCCGTATTTTTCCGCAAGGAAGGCATCGGCGCCGAGCGCGCGCACGCGAAACCGCGCGCCGTCTGCCGGATAGGCGAGCAGCACCTCCTCGGCGGTCGGCCATTTCAGCGGGTCGGGGCGTGAATGCCGCCCGATGACGACGGGATAGGCGGGCTGGCGGGCCGGTTTGGCCGCCCAGTCGTCGAGGTCGATGAGATTGCCCCAGTCCTCTTCCAGCATGTGCGCATAGGGCGGCAGGCGGCGTGGAAGGCTGTCGCGCACGACGGTGCTGACCGGCGCCAGGAACACGTCGCTGCCGAAGGCGTCGCAGGCATGGGCGACGACGCGGTCGAGATCGTATTGCCGGCGGCCGTATCCGTCATACATCGGGTGGTGCAGCACGACCAGCAGCCTGTCGGCGGTGATCGACAGCGGGCGCGTCGGGCGGTTCTCGATGATCGTCGGATGGTGGATCAGCACGAGGCGGGCATGAAGGCGCATGTCGGGGTCGATGCGCTCGGTCAGCCCCTCGTCGATCAGGCGCCGCAGGTCCGGATGCATGGGGAAGGGCAGGCCGAGCAGCGGCCCCTTGATGGCGAGCAGCCCGGTGCGCAGGCCCGCCCGCGCCGCCGTGCGGATTTCCACGGCGAGCGCCGTCGAGGTTCCTCCCTCGAAGCGCACATCCGCGACGAAGAGGACGTCGAGAGCCGTGCTCATCGATCGGTCCGCGCCGTCATCGGGGGCGCTGCGGCAAGGAAGACGTCGATGTTCTGGCCGTAGCCGATGACATGCACCGGCTGCCATTTCGACACGAGGAGGCGCCAGCGCCTGGCGAGATAGGCGTTCCAGGAGATCTCGGCGGCATGCAGCTTCTGCTCGAGGGCGGAGGGCAGGTATTCGAAGATGGCGTTCCTGTCGCGGAACCGCATGAAGTCGAGGCTGTCGGTGAGATAGACGATCCTGTGCTTCTTGCCGAAGCGGCGGGCGGTCACGTCGATGATCTCGTCGATCTGCTCTGCCTCGATGCCGATGAGCGTGACGATGATCGTGGTAAGCGCGGGTTGCGAGGCGTAGATGGCGAGGGTTTGCTCCGGCGCATCGTCCGGTGCGGCGGGCTTAGGGCCGCGTTGCGGCAACCAGCCGAAAATCCCCATTTCGCCTCCCCTCTCGATCCCCCGGGCGGGCCTGAAAGCGCCTTTGGATCAAGGCTATTGCCGGGATCGGGGACTGTCAACGAAGGGGCGGGCGGAAAATGCGGGAGGCGAGGGATCAGGCGTCGAGCGGCCAGTCGGCAATGGCGGCGGGGCGCCATCGCGAAGGCCGGCCGGCGGCGAACCGGACGATGACGAATTGCGTTCCGGCGGCCGCGGGCACGCAGAAGAACAGCCGGCCGAAGGCGGCATTGCTGCTTTCGCCGTCGGGGGAAGGGGTGGGCTCGAACAACCAGGCGAGGCCGTCCGGCGCCAGGATCTCCGCCGTCACCGCCGCGCCGTCGAGGGTGAGGAGGGCGCCGGGGCCGTCGAGCGCCGCCGCGGCTTCGGTGTAGAGCTGCCAGGTGCTCGCCGGGGTGGCGGCGCCCTCCTCTCCCAGCTCGTCGACGATGAAGACCGTGTCGGTGCCCTCGAGAACGGCGCCCCGGCGCCAGCCGACCGGCCATCCGTCATCGCTGACCGCGTAGGCGGCAAAACGGCGGTCGCCTTCCCGTCCCGTGCCGAGGAGCCTCGCAAAGGCTGCGGTCGATTGCGGCGCGCCATCGATCAGCAGGGTGCTGTGGGCCGCGGCCTGCGTGCGGAAGTAGCCGAACCGCCGCCCGGGCTCGAAATAGCCGGGGAGGGCGTAGTTTTCCCGGCCGAGCTCGCTGACGAAACGCCGGCCGGCCATTTCCAGCACGAAGGTGCCGAGGTCGAGATGGGCGTGGTTGACGTCGTTGCACCCGCCCTTCAGCACCAGCCAGGTCGTGCCCGCGCGCAGCACGGCAAGGCCTGCCGGCTCATAGGCGGACGGTGCATCGTCGGGCGGCGGCGGCTCCGTCTCCGGCGCGCACCACAGGAGGTCGAAAGGGTGCGGGTCGCCGGGCGCGGCGTGCTGCCAGGCCATGGCCGCCGCCTCGCCCGCGCGGCCGGCGAGCCAGCCGAGCACGGGCGCGCGGCGCGGCCGTTCCGTCGCATCGCCGAAATTGAACACGCGGCCGCTCGGGCCGGTGAGGTCGCGGCCGTATCGCCAGGTGCGCGCGAGCGCGGCGGGCACCTCCGACCCAGGCCCGATATCATCGAGAAGGGCGTGGGCGAGCACCGCGTAGCGGACGGCATATTCCCAGTAGTCCGGGCCCTCGTCATAGCCGCCATCGACGCCGAAGGCGGAAAGCCCGTGCCGCAGTGCGGGTACAAAACAGGCCAGGGCGTCGCGCGCGAGAGGATGGCCGGTGCCGGCCATCGCGGCGGCGCCGGCGATCATGCCGGTGCAGCAGACGATGTTCCAGTTGTTGCAGGCCGTCATCCAGGGCACGCCGGCCGCGGCGGCGGCAAGGCCGGGGGAAAGCCCCTTTTCGACGATCGCCGCGGCGATCGTGTCGTGCTCCGTGCGGGCGAGCAGCGGGCGGGTCCAGCAAAGGCCGAGCGCCATGCCGGTCGTCATCTCGGCGGTGTCGAGGAAATGCGAGGGGTTCCAATCGGCAAAGGCGGCGGCGTTCAGAAGCTCGCGGATCGCCCGCCGGCGAAAGGCACTGCCGCCGACCAGGCAATCGGCAACGGCCAGCGTCGCGACGCGATCGAACAGCTTGCGGCTCGTCGGAAGGATGACGTCGCGTCCGTCTTCCCGCTCCAGTTCAAGCAGGGGAGAGGCATGGATGTCCCCGGCGACCCGCAGGACCGCCTCGGCATAGCGACTTCCGGCAGCGGAGGACCGGGCCGAAGACCGGATCTGTCCCGCATCCAGGGATAGGATCAATAGTTCCTGTTCCTGGCCCCGCGCGTGGCGCTCGACGTATCGACCTGCGTCTTCTTGGCGACCTTGCAGGGCACTTGCTTGCCCTTGACAGTACAGACCGTGGGCTTGCCTGAACTCGTCTCGCAGCCACTCAGTAACACAGCCGCCGACAGGAGAGCCGCGAGGGAAGTCCACTTTGCTACTACGAACCTAGTCATGGCCGTGTCCACCCGAAATTAGCAAGTCTGCATGGAAAGCGACAAGCCGGGCAAAGTCAATATCTCCTCTGCCCAAAACAGGGTCTTTCGCACGGCCATGTGGCGTGTCGGCAGGCAAAGCCGGTCCGGCCGAACATTCGATCGGATGTTTTGCCTGTTTGCAGTTCGCAAAGCCGCCCTCCGGCGCGCGAATCGCCCGGGCGGCTCGCGGCCTGCCCGGACTAGGCGCGCCGGCCGGCGGCGGCCGAGCGCAGGTTGTCGAGCAGCACGGCGAGCAGCAGGATCAGGCCGCGCACAACATACTGGTAGAAGGCCTGGATGTTGAGGAGGTTCATGACGTTCTCCGCGATGCCCATGATCAGCACCCCGACGATGACGCCCGTCATCGCCGCCCGCCCGCCGGCCAGCGACACGCCGCCGAGCACGCAGGCCGAGATGACCGAAAGCTCGAGGCCCGTCGCGGCATTCGGCTGGCCGGAGGTGATGCGCGAGGCCAGCAGCACGCCGGCGACGGCGCAGACGAGGCCTTGCAGCGCGAAGATCCAGATGCGCATGTTGGAGACGTTGACGCCGGCAAGGCGCGAGGCTTCCGGATTGCCGCCGATCGCCAGCGTGTTCTTGCCGAAGACGGTGCGGTTCAGCACGAAGCCGAAGATGATGAAGAAGACGGCCATGACCCAGATCGGCGTCGGGATGCCGAGGAATTTCGACAAGGCGAGCTGGTAGAAGCCCGAGTCGTTGATGCCGACGGCGCGGCCGTCCGAGGCGATCAGCGCGAAGCCGCGCACGATCTGCATGGTGGCGAGCGTCGTGATCAGCGCGTTGATGCGGAAGCGGGCGATCACCACGCCGTTGACGAGGCCGACGCCGCCGCCGCAGATCAGCGCCGCGATGAGGCCGACGAGGATAGAGCCCGAGGCGTTGGACGCCATGACGGCGACCATGCCGGAAAAGGCGACGGTGGAGCCGACCGACAGGTCGAAGTCACGCGAGGCGAGGCAGAACATCATCGTGCAGGCGACGATGCCGATGGTGACGACCGACTGCAGGAGGCCGAGCATGTTGCGCTCGGTCAGGAAGTTGGGCACCGTCAGGGCCACGATGGCGAAGGCGACGGCGAAGATGACGACCAGACCCTGTTCGCCGAGGAGGAGTTTTTTCAAGGACGTCATCGGGACTTGACCTGCTGGTTGGGAACGTCGGGAAGGGCGGCGGCGAGGATGCGGCGCTCGTCGAAATCGGCCCGCTCGATATCCGCGGCGACGCGGCCCTCGCACATGACCATGATGCGGTCGGTGATGCCCATCACCTCGGGCAGTTCGCTGGAGATGACGACGATCGCCATGCCCTGTCCGGCGAGTTCATAGAGGATCTCGTAGATTTCCGACTTGGCGCCGACATCGATGCCGCGCGTCGGCTCGTCGATGATGAGGACCTTGACGCCCTGCTCGGACAGCCAGCGGCCGAGAATGACCTTCTGCTGGTTGCCGCCGGAAAGGTTGACGATCTCCTGCTTGCGGGAGGGCGTGCGCACGCGCAGCCTGGCGATGAAGCGGTCGGCAAGCTCGGCCTCCTTCTTCGGCTGGAGGATGCCGAAGGGGGAGAAATGCCGGCGCGAGGAGATCGCCATGTTCTCCTCGATGTTGCGGCCCTGCACGATGCCGTCGAACTTGCGGTCCTCCGGGCAGAGCACGATGCCGGAGCGGATCGATTGCGGCGGGCTGTCCGGGGCGACGGCCTTGCCGTCGACGCTCACCGTGCCCTGCGAGCGGCTGTCCGCGCCGTAGACGAGGCGTGCCATCTCGCTGCGGCCGGCGCCGATGAGGCCGAAGAAGCCGAGGATCTCGCCCCGGCGCACGGAAAAGCTGATCGGTGTGCGCAGCTTGCGGCCGGCGAGGTCCTTCACCTCCAGCCGCACGGCGCCGCGCTCGCGGGGGCGGAAACCCCAGATATTGGCGATCTCGCGACCGACCATTTCGGAAATGATCTGGTCGCGCGTCACCTTGGATATATCAGGATGGTGGGCGGCTAGCTTGCCGTCGCGCAATACGGTGAGGCTGTCGCACAGGCGAAAAATCTCGTCGAGGCGGTGCGAGACGTAGAGGATGATCTTGCCTTCGGCGCGCAGGCGATCGATCAGCGCGAAAAGGATCTCGCTTTCGCGCGAGGAGAGCGAGGAGGTCGGCTCGTCGAGGGCGATGACGCGCGCATCGGCCATCACGGCCTTGGCGATCTCGACCATCTGGCGCTCGCCGATCGACAGCGAGGCGACCTTGGCGGCCGGATCGATGTCGATGCCGATATCGTCAAGCTTTTGCTTCACCACGCCGACGAGACGCGTGCGGTCGATGATGCCGGCCTTGCCGGGGAAGCGGCCGAGCCAAAGGTTCTCGGCGACCGTCAGCTCGGGCACGAGCTGCAGTTCCTGGTGGATGACGATGACGCCCGCCTCGAAGGCGTCGCGCACCGAGCGATAGTGCTGCGCCTTGCCGTCGATCAGGATCTCGCCGGTGTCGGCGGACTGGTCGCCCGAGAGCACGCGGATGAGGGTCGACTTGCCGGCGCCGTTTTCACCCATCAGGCCGTGCACGGCGCCCTTCTTCACGCAGAAGGAAACGTCGGCCAGCGCCTGCACGCCGGGATATCCCTTGGATATCGCGTTGAATTGAAGAAAGTCCTGCATCTCTCCACCCCGAAAGAAGGCCCGGCGGCCCAAAGCCTTCAACTGCGCCGCCGGGCTGACGTCATCCTGGGAGGATGATTATTCGATGCCGAGGTCCTTGCGTACCTGCTCGTAATTGTCGCGCAGGGCGACCTGGCCGGCCGTCAGGATGAGCTTTTCCGGTTCCTTGCCGTTGGCGACCCACTCGAACATGTTGAGCGCGGTCTCGTAGCCATGGCGCTTCGGCGAGATGATCACGGTGCCGAAGAAGCCGGTTGCCGCGGGCTTCTTGAACTCGTTGATCGCCGAATCCGCACCGCCGATGCCGACGCCGATCATGCTGTCGGCGGCAATGCCGACGCTTTCGGTGGCGCGCACCGCGCCGAGCACGGCTTCGTCATTGAGGCCGACGGCGACCCAGTGCTTGATGCCGGCATTCTTGTTGAGCACGACGGTGGAGGCGTTGAGCGCCGCTTCCGTGTCGGTCTTGGCCTGTGGGGCGTCGAAGATGTTGGCTTCCGGGAAGCCGGCGGCCTTCAGCACGGAGAGCGCACCTTCGACGCGGTCGACGGCGGTCGGCAGCTGGTCGTAGGACACGCGGATCGCGCCGACGTCCTTCATGTCCCATCCACGCTTCTTGATTTCCGCGACGATGGTCTCGCCGACGGCCTCGCCGATCTTTGTGGCCGAGATGCCCATATGCGGCACGTCTTCGATCGGGCTGCCATCGGCGTTGACCAGGCGGTCGTCGACGGTCATCAGCTTGAGGTCGTTGGCGGCCGCCTTGGCGACGATGCCCGGGCCGAGCTTCACGTCGGGTGTGCAGATGATGAAGCCCTGGGCGCCCTGCGCGCCGAGATTGTCGATGGCCGACTGGACCTTCTCGCCGTCCTCGGCGCCGATCTTGACGAGGGTGAAGCCCTTCTCCTTGGCGGCGACGTCGGCGAACTTCCATTCGTCCTGGAACCACGGCTCTTCCGGCTGCTTCACGATGAAGCCGATCTTCACGTCGGCGGCGAAGGCGGAGGTTGCGGCGAATACGGCGACGGTGCCAGCCAGGATGGCTGCTTTGATAAAGCCCATGTCTCTCTCCCAAGTTAACTGCGCCTGCAGTGTGGTTTGGTGTAGTGTCTTTCATCATATCCGTCAATTGTCTTTGTATGATGAATGAAATATCAGTGTATGATAGTAGCGTCGGGACGATGCGAAGCGGGCCGTCGCCATCGGGCGCGAAACGGGCTATGCATCGCGGACGGAATGGGTGGAGAATGATCGTGCAGGAACAGGACGGGCGCGCGGGCGTGGTCGATGGCGAGGGCGGCGTGCGGCGCCCCCGGGTACAGAAGAACGTCACGCGGGCGATCGCCTCGGATATCTGCGCCGACGTCTTCCCCATCGGCGGTTTCCTGCCGACGGAAAACGAGCTGTGCCTGCGCTACGGCGTCAGCCGCACCGTCATCCGCGAATCGCTGAAGATTCTCGAATCCAAGGGTCTGGTGCGCGGGCGCTCCCGGGTGGGCACGCTTGTCTGCCCCAAGGAGGAGTGGAACATCCTCGACCAGCAGGTGCTGGAATGGATCGGCCCGCGCATCTTCGAGTTCGATCTTCTCACCTGCGTGCTCGATGCGCGCCGCGCCATCGAGCCCTTTGCCGCCGAATTCGCCGCCGAGCGCGCGACCGTGCAGGACGTGGCGGAAATCGAGCGGGCCTGGGAGCGCATGCGCGACGCGGAGAGCGATCTCGATGCATTCTCGCAGGCGGACTTCGCCTTCCATGCCGCCCTGCTGAAGGCCAGCCACAACCAGGTCTTCATGCAGCTCGCCAGCATCATCCAGGCGGCGCTCGAATTCTCGCTGCATGCCTCCGCCGAAGCCGCGGATGCCCGGGACGAGGCGCTGGAAATCCACAAGCGCCTCGTGGACGCGCTGCGCATGCGCGACAAGGCGGCGGCGCGCGAATGTTCGCACCGCATGCTCGATCTTGCCGCGCGCGACCTTGCCATCGCCGTCAAGAACCACCCGGCGCCGGCCGGCGCCTGACCTCATTCCCTTTCCTGTTCCCAGACGAGTGTCCCATGAAGATCACGAAGCTCACGACCTATATTGTTCCGCCGCGCTGGCTGTTCCTGAAGGTTGAGACGGACGAGGGCATCGTTGGCTGGGGCGAGCCGGTGGTGGAGGGCCGCGCGCTGACGGTGGAGGCGGCCGTGCACGAGCTTGCGGACTATCTCGTCGGCAAGGATCCGCTTTTGATCGAGGATCATTGGCAGGTTATGTATCGCGCCGGCTTCTATCGCGGCGGCGCCGTGCACATGTCGGCGCTCGCCGGCATCGACCAGGCGCTCTGGGACATCAAGGGCAAGGCCTATGGCCAGCCCGTCCATGCCCTGCTCGGCGGCCAGGTGCGCGACAGGATCAAGGTCTATTCCTGGATCGGCGGCGACCGGCCCTCGGACGTTGCCAACAATGCCCGCGAAGTCGTTTCCCGCGGCTTCAAGGCGATCAAGCTCAACGGCTGCGAGGAGATGCAGATCGTCGACAGCTGGGACAAGGTGGAGAAGGCGGTGGAGACCGTCGCCGTCATCCGCGAGGCGATCGGCCCGCATGTCGGCATCGGCGTCGACTTCCACGGCCGCGTGCACCGGCCGATGGCCAAGGTGCTGGCGAAGGAGCTCCAGCCCTACAACCTGATGTTCATCGAGGAGCCGGTACTGTCGGAGAACCGCGAGGCGCTGAAGGAGATCGCCAACCATTGCGCGACGCCGATCGCGCTCGGCGAGCGGCTCTATTCGCGCTGGGACTTCAAGTCGGTGCTGTCGGACGGTTATGTCGACATTCTCCAGCCGGACCTTTCGCATGCGGGCGGCATCACGGAATGCCGCAAGATCGCGGCGATGGCGGAGGCCTATGACGTGGCGCTGGCGCCGCATTGCCCGCTGGGCCCGATCGCGCTTGCGGCCTGCCTGCAGGTGGATGCGGTGTCGCACAATGCCTTCATCCAGGAGCAGAGCCTCGGCATCCACTACAACACGGGCAACGACATCCTCGACTACATCTCCAACAAGGCGGTGTTCCACTATGCCGACGGCTTCGTGTCGATCCCGCAGGGGCCGGGCCTCGGGGTGGAGGTGGACGAGCAATACGTCATCGAGCGGGCGAAGGAGGGCCACCGCTGGCGCAACCCCGTCTGGCGCCATGAAGACGGCAGCGTGGCAGAGTGGTGAGGAGAGCGGAGATGGGCGGACGCCTTGATGGAAAACGGATCGTCGTCACCGGCGCGGCGCAGGGCATCGGCCTTGCCATGGCCGAGTGCTTCCTTGCCGAAGGGGCGAGCCTCTTCCTCATCGACCGGGACGGCGGCCTGCTCGCCGCCGAAGCCGGGCGGCTTCGTGCCGGCGGCGGCCGGGTCGGCCATGCCGCGGCCGATATCACCGATGCCGACGCCATCGCGCGGGCGGTGGCCGCAGCGGCGGTCGAGATCGGCCGGCCGAACGCGCTCGTCAACAATGCCGGCGTCAACGTCTTCTTCGAGCCGCTGACGCTTTCGGACGCCGACTGGCAGCGCTGCTTCGACATTAACCTCAAGGGTGCGTGGAACTGCAGCAAGGCCGTGCTGCCTGGCATGATCGAAGAGGGCGGCGGGGTGATCCTCAACATCGCCTCGACCCATGCCTTCACCATCATCCCGCACACCTTTCCCTATCCCGTCGCCAAACATGCGCTGCTCGGCATGACCAAGGCGCTCGGCCTCGAATATGCGGGGCGGGGCGTGCGCGTGAACGCGCTGGCGCCCGGCTATGTGCGCACGCAGAAGGCCGTGGAATACTGGAACAGCTTTCCCGACCCGGTCGCCGCCGAGGCGGAGACGATGGCGCTGCATCCCGGCGGGCGCATCGCCTCGCCGGAGGAGATCGCCAAGGCCGCGCTCTTCATGATCTCGGACGAATGCCCCTTCATGAACGCCACCTGCCTGACGGTGGATGGCGGGATGAGCGTGCTGCATCACCCCTGAGCGGGCGGATTTTTCGGTAGCTGAAAAAAAAGAGGCCCCGCACGAAGCGGGGCAGCGAGCGCCACGGTTGGCTCCCAATGACGCGGGGAAGCTCGCGGGTTGCGCGAGTGATACCCCAGTAGGGTTTTGCCGGAGCGCAGGGAAGGTCTGATTCGGCGATTCCGGTACGCTCGTGCAAATAAACTGCAGATGCAGCCGTTTTGGCCGCGGCGCGGCCGGAAAATGCCTGCGAAACAGGCAGGCTTCAGGAGGCCGTTTTCAGGATCGCGGAAAAGCGCGGGTCGAAGGCGCGGCGGATCGGCTCGGCCGCCGCGCCCAGCGCGACGGCCCAGGGACCGATCATGCCGAGCTGCAGGCGCGGCAGTGTGCGGCCGGGCCGGTCGGCATTGGAGGGGATGAGCGGGAACATCGCGTCGAACAGCCGCTTGGCCAGCGGTTCCGGCGCGCTGCCGGAGAGGATGACGGTCTGCGGGTCGAAGATGGTCTCGACCATGTGCACGGCCTGGCGCATGTCGGCCGCCGCATCCGCCAGCCAGGCGAGGATGCGCGGATCGTCCGCAAGCGTTCGCCGCTCGACCTCGGCATAGGCTTCCGTAGTCGCCGAATCGAGGCCGAGATGCTGGAACAGCGAGGCGAGCGACGACCGGTGCTCCAGCGGCGACCAGGTTCCGCCGCGCGAGAACAGCACCATGCCGATCTCCCCGGCATTGCGGTTGCTGCCGGTATAAAGCTCCCCGCCGAGGATGAGGCCGGCGCCGATGCCGTAGCCGAAATAGATGCACACGGCGTGGTCGAGGCCGTCGGCCGAACCGTTCATGCGCTCCGCCGCCGCGCAGGCTGTCGCGTCGTTCTGCAGGCTGGTGGCCAGCCCCGTGCCGGCGGCCAGCGTTTCGACGAGCGGAAAGGCCTGCCACTCGGCCATCATCCAGGTCTCGTCGTCGGAGGGCGCGAGGCCGAAAGGCCCGGGCATCGCAAGGCCCAGCCCGGCCAGCCGGTGCGCCGATTCGGGAATGCGCCGCGTGAGGTCGGCGCGCATGGCCTCGATGAGGCGAAGGATCAGCTTGCAGCCCTCCACCGGCCCGCCCGGCGGAAGGTTGGCCACCGTCCGGGCGACCTCCTGTCCCATCAGGTCGACGGCGACGAGACGCGTCAGGTGCCGGTCGATCTGCACGCCGAGCGCGAAGGCGCCCTCCGGCACGAGCCGGTAGGGGGTCGAGGGCTGGCCCCGCCCGCCGCGCACCACCTCTTCCGATGCGACGAGACCGTCCGCCTCGAGGTTTTCGACAAGGTTGGAAATGGTCTGCTTGGTCAGCCGCGTGGCGCGGGCGAGATCGGCGCGCGACAGCGGTCCGTTCAGCCGGATGGCCTCGATGATGACGCGCCGGTTATGGGCGCTGGTGCCTTCCTGGTTGGTCCCGCTCTTGGCGCGGATCGTCCGCAGTTCGTTCATCGACATCCCCTCTTGACACCATTTGAATAATACAGAACATTTAAGTCAAGAAGTTTGACTTAATAAGGAGCCGGAGAGCTCCGGGGAACGGCGGCGGGTCTCCCGCCATGATCCGGCGATGAACCCGCAACGACCGGGGTGCCTGCAGGGCGCCTTCGGATGCATGAACCAAACAGGAGGACGCAATCATGTTGAAATCGATGAAGAAGACCTTGCTCGGCGCGGCGCTGGCTGCCGGCGTTTCCGCCCCGCATGCCTTCGCGGAGACGACGCTCAACGCGCTCTTCATGGCGCAGGCCGCCTATAGCGAGGCGGACGTGCGCGCCATGACGGACGCCTTCACCAAGGCGAACCCGGACATCAAGGTGAACCTGGAATTCGTTCCCTACGAGGGCCTGCACGACAAGACCGTGCTCGCCCAGGGCTCCGGCAGCGGCTATGACGTCGTGCTCTTCGACGTGATCTGGCCCGCCGAATATGCGACGAACAACGTGCTGGTCGACGTCTCGTCCCGCATCACCGACGAGATGAAGAAGGGCGTGCTGCCGGGCGCCTGGACGACCGTCGACTATGACGGCAAGTCCTACGGCATGCCGTGGATCCTCGACACCAAATACCTGTTCTACAACAAGGAAATCCTCGAGAAGGCCGGCATTTCGGCGCCGCCGAAGACCTGGGCCGAACTGAACGAGCAGGCCAGGATCATCAAGGACAAGGGCCTGCTCGCCACCCCGATCGCCTGGAGCTGGTCGCAGGCCGAGGCGGCGATCTGCGACTACACCACGCTCGTCAGCGCCTATGGCGGCGAATTCCTGAAGGACGGCAAGCCGGCCTTTGCCGAGGGCGGCGGTCTCGATGCGCTGACATACATGGTCGACAGCTACAAGTCCGGCCTCACCAATCCGAACTCCAAGGAGTTCCTCGAAGAGGACGTGCGCAACGTCTTCCAGAACGGCGAGGCAGCCTTCGCGCTCAACTGGACCTACATGTACAACATGGCCAATGGCGGGGAAGACAGCAAGGTCGCCGGCAAGGTCGGCGTCGTGCCCGCGCCGGGCGTTGAGGGCAAGAGCGAGGTCTCGGCTGTCAACGGCTCGATGGGCCTCGGCATCACCACGACCAGCAAGAGCCCGGACGAGGCCTGGAAGTATATCGTGCACATGACCTCGCAGGAGACGCAGAACGCCTATGCCAAGCTCAGCCTGCCGATCTGGGCGTCGTCCTACGAGGATGCCGCCGTCACCGCCGGCCAGGAAGAGCTGATCGCCGCCGCCAAGCTCGGCCTTGCCGCCATGTATCCGCGGCCGACCACGCCGAAATACCAGGAGCTCTCCACCGCTCTCCAGCAGGCCATTCAGGAAGCCCTGCTCGACCAGGCATCGCCGGAAGACGCGCTGAAGTCGGCGGCGGACAACAGCGGCCTTTGAGGTTCGGCCTTGCGGGCGACGCCGGCCGCCCGCACACTCGCCCTTCCTGAAATCGACGAAGAGGACGCTATGTCCAGCACCTGGATGACGACCCGGGCATGGCTTCTCATGCTGCCGCTGCTGGCGGTCATGCTCGCCGTGATCGGCTGGCCGATGGTCGATACCGTGCGGCTTTCCTTTACGGACGCCAAGCTGATCGGTTCCGGCGGCGCTTTCGTCGGCTTCGACAACTATCTGAAAATGCTGTCGAACAGCAATTTTCAGCGGGCGCTCTACGCCACGACCTGGTTTGCCGTGGTCTCCGTGACGGCGGAGATGGTGATCGGCGTTCTGGCCGCCCTGCTGCTGAACCAGCGGTTCTATGGCCGCACCGTGCTGCGCGCGCTGCTGATTCTGCCCTGGGCGCTGCCGACGGTGGTCAACGCGACGCTCTGGCGGCTCATCTACAATCCGGAATACGGCGCGCTGAACGCGGCGCTGACGCAGGTCGGCCTCATCGACGGCTATCGCTCCTGGCTCGGCGAGCCCGGCACCGCCATGACGGCGCTGATCGTCGCCGACTGCTGGAAGAATTTTCCGCTCGTCGCCCTCATCGCGCTCGCCGCCCTCCAGGCCGTGCCGCGCGACATCACCTCCGCCTCTCTCGTTGACGGTGCCGGCCCCTTCGCGCGCTTCCGTTTCGTCATCCTGCCCTATCTTGCCGGCCCGCTGATGGTGGCGCTGGTGCTGCGCACCATCGAGGCCTTCAAGGTGTTCGACATCATCTGGGTGATGACGCGCGGCGGCCCGGCCAATTCGACGCGCACCCTGTCGATCCTCGTCTACCAGGAGGCCTTCTCCTTCCAGCGCGCCGGCTCCGGCGCCTCGCTCGCCCTCGTCGTCACCCTCATCGTGACGGTGCTGGCGGTCGGCTATGGCATGCTCGTGCGGCGCACGGCGGGGAGCGCCGCCTGATGGAACGCCGCAGCCTTCTCGCCTCGATCCTCATCCACGCCGCCGCGCTACTGCTCGCCGCCGTCATCGTCGCGCCGATATTCTGGCTCTTCGTGATGAGCATCTCGCCGGCGGCCGATCTCGTGGCGCGCCCGCTGCGCTGGTGGCCGGGCACGGTCGATTTCTCGCGTTATGCCACGCTGCTGTCGACCATCCCGAACAGCGCGGGCGCCAATTTCGTCGCCTCTCTTGTCAACAGCATCCTCGTGGCGGGCATGGCGACGGTCGCCGCCGTCGTGCTTGCCGTGCCGGCCGGCTGGGCGGTCTCGCGCACGCCCTCGGTCGGCTGGTCGCTCTCGCTGGTCATCGCCACCTACATGCTGCCGCCGGTCGCGCTTGCCGTGCCGCTCTACATGGCGCTCGCCACCTTCGGGCTGCTCAATTCGGTCTTCGGCCTGGCGCTCGTCTACCTCACCATCCTCGCGCCCTTCACCACCTGGCTGATGAAGTCCGGCTTCGACGGCATTCCGCGCGAGATCGAGCAGGCGGCGATGATGGACGGGGCGAGCCTTCTTGCGACGTTGCGCATCATCACCCTGCCGCTCGCCATGCCGATCGTCGCCACCGCGGCGCTTTTCGCCTTCCTGCTCGGCTGGGACGAGTTCTTCTATGCGCTGCTCTTCACCTCGGACCAGCGCGCCCGCACGCTGACGGTCGCAATAGCCGACCTCGCGGGCGGCCGGGTTTCCGACTACGGGCTGATCGCGACGGCCGGAGTCCTGGCCGCGCTGCCGCCGGTCCTGGTCGGCCTCATCATGCAACGGGCCCTGATCTCGGGCCTTACCAGCGGCGGTGTGAAAGGATGACGATGAACACGACTGCATCCCGGCCGGAAGGCCTCAAGGCGATCGATCGGGAAATGGCGCGCCAGCATGCCGATGCGCTCGCCTCCTTCCGCAACAACGGCGCGATGGCCGAAAGGGCCGCCGCCAGCCTGAAACGCACCGGCCGGCTGCTGCTTCTCGGCATGGGCGGCTCGCAGGCCGTCGGCCGCGCCGTCGAGCCGCTCTACCGCCGCCTCGGCATCGAGGCGATCGCCCTGCCGCTTTCCGAGCAGCTTGGCGCGCCGCTCGCCATCGACGGGCGCACGGTCTTCGTCACCTCGCAGTCCGGGGAAAGCGCGGAGGTGCTGCGCTGGTTCGAGGAGACCGGCGGCAATGACGAAACCTTCGGCTTCACGCTCGAAGGCGGCTCCTTCCTCGCCCGCACCGCGCCCTGCCTCGTCGGCCATGGCGGCACGGAGCAGGCCTTCGCCGCGACACGCAGCCTGACAGTGAGCTTCTCGCTGCATCTGGCGATCCTCGCCACCCTCGGCGAAGATATCGCGCAGGCGGTCCATGCCCTGGAGAACCCGCGGGAACCGGCCATCGACGCGGCGCTGGCCGAACTGTCCGGCGTGCGCTCCGTCGTGACGTCCGGGCGGCGGCTGCAGGGGCTCGCCGAGGCCATCGCGCTCGGCTTCACGGAACTGTCGCGCCTGCCGTGCTTCTCGCTGGAAGGCGGCCAGCTGCGCCATGGGCCGATGGAAATGCTCTCGCCCGATGTGGGCGTGGTTCTCTTTCGCAGCGACGACGCGACGACGGATCTCGTGACGGCGATGGCGACTTCCGTGGTCGAGGCGGGTGCGAAGCTCGTCATGTTCGACGCGTCCGGCCGCCCGCCGGTCGAGGGCGCGGCGACGATCGCCTTTCCGCCGCTGACCGGGCTTGCCGCCGTCTTCGCCATGCTGCCGACGGCGCAGCGGCTGATGATCGCCTTCGCCGCCGCGCGCGTCGCCGATGCCGGCACGCCGGTGCGCTCGACGAAGATTACCCGGAGTGAATGAGTGAAGCCGCTTGCCGTCGTCGGAAACGTCAATGTCGACCTGATCATGGGGCCGGCCGCGCCCTGGCCGCAGCCGGGCACGGAAAGCATCGTCGAGCATGACGAGCTGCGCGTCGGCGGTTCGGCGGGCAATGCCGCGCTCGCCTGGATGGCGCTCGGCACGCCCTTCGAGATCGCCGCCAGCATCGGCCGCGACCAGTTCGGCCGCTGGCTGGCGGAAAGTTTCGGTGCGCGCGCAAGCACCTGGCCGGTGCACGGCGACAGCACGACGCTTTCCGTCGGCATCACCCATCCGGACGGCGAGCGCACCTTCTTCACGACGCGCGGGCACCTGCCGCTGTTCAGCCTGGAGGATGTCTTCGCGGTGCTCGACGGGCCGCGGCTTGCCGGCGGCATCGTGCTGCTCTGCGGCTCCTTCCTGACGGAGAAGCTGGTGGAGGATTACGACCGGTTCTTCGACTGGGCGGATCGCCACGCCATTGCCGTCGCCCTCGATACCGGCTGGCCGCTGGAGGGCTGGACGGAGGCCAACAGGCGGGCGGCGAAAGGCTGGCTGTCGCGCTGCCGGATCGCGCTGTTCAACGAGGTGGAGACGACCAGCCTTGCCGGCGTTGCCGATCCCGCCGCGGCCGGGCGCATCCTGCGGCACGGCATGCCGGACGGGGGCATCGTCGTCGTCAAGTGCGGCCCGAAGGGTGCGATCGCCGTGGATGCCGACGACCGGGTTGTCCGCGCTGCGGCGCCTTCCGTGCGGGTCGTCGATACGATCGGCGCGGGCGACGTCTTCAACGCCGCCTTCCTCGCCGCGCATGCGGCCGGGGAGGCGCTGCAGGCGAGCCTTGCCGCCGGCACGGCGGTGGCCTCGCGCGCCATTTCCACCCATCCCCGAAGCTACGCACCGACCGCGCAGGACGTTCCGGCATGAGCACGCTGACCATTGACGCCATCCGCAAGAGCTACGGCGCCGTCGAGACGCTGAAGGGCATCGACATCGCGCTCGAAAGCGGGGAGTTCCTCGTGCTGCTCGGCGCCTCCGGCTGCGGCAAGTCCACGCTGCTCAACATCATCGCCGGCCTTGCCGAGCCGACGAGCGGCGATATCCGCATCGACGACCGCTCCATTGTCGGCGTGCATCCAAAGGACAGGGACATCGCCATGGTGTTCCAGTCCTATGCGCTCTATCCCAATCTCACCGTGCACCGGAACATCGGTTTCGGCCTCGAAATGCGCAAGGTGGACAGGGCGGAACGCGACCGGGCCGTGCGCGAGACGGCGAAGCTCCTGCAGATCGAAAACCTGCTGGAGCGCAAGCCCGGCCAGCTTTCCGGCGGCCAGCGCCAGCGCGTGGCGATCGGCCGGGCGCTGGTGCGCAACCCGAAGATCTTCCTGTTCGACGAGCCGCTGTCCAACCTCGATGCGAAGCTGCGCATGGAGATGCGCACCGAGCTGAAGCGCCTGCACCAGATGACGAGGACGACCGTCGTCTATGTCACGCATGACCAGATCGAGGCGATGACGCTCGCCACCCGCATCGCCGTCATGCGCGGCGGCCGGATCGAACAGCTCGACACGCCGGAGAACATCTACAACCGGCCGGCGACGCTCTATGTCGCAACCTTCGTCGGCGCACCGCCAATGAACCTTCTGGCCGCGACGGCGGGCGAGGGCGGCTTGCGGATCGACCGCACGGATATCACCGTGCCCGTGCCGGACCTGGAAAGTATCGCGCCGGGCCGCCGGCTCGTCCTCGGCATCCGGCCGGAGGCGATGGAACGGTCGGGCGCGGGCGTGCCGCTCACGGCGCGCTGCGAGGTCGCGGAGCTGACCGGGCCGGAGCTGGTCGTCACGGCGGCGATGGGCAACCAGCGCCTCGTGGCCGCCCTGCCGGCGACCGCCCGCGTCGCGGCTGGCGACGAGATCGCCCTTGCCGTTGCGCCCGCCGCCTTCCACGTCTTCGACGCGGAGACGGAGCAGCGCCTGAACTGACGGTTATCTCGCCGCGCTAAAGGCCTCGGCGATGGCGGAATAGACGCGGATCATCGCCTGCGCGCCGCCGGCGGCGATGTAGAAGTCGCCGGACGGCAGGTAGACGACCTGGTCCTTCTTCCACGCCACCGTCTCGGCGACCAGCTCGTTGTCGAGCGTGATCCTGGCATTCTGCTCGCTGGAGCCGATCGCGGCGGCGCGATCGAGCACGATCAGCCAGTCCGGGTTCGCCTCGCGGATGAACTCGAACGACACCGCCTCGCCATGCGTCGCCGCCTCCACCTCGGTGATCGCCGGCGGGAGGTCGAGCGAGCGGTGCAGCCAGCCGAAGCGCGAGCCGGGGCCGTAGGCGGTGACCTTCGGCCCGTTGGTCATGACGATCAGCGCCTTGCCCTTGCCGGCAACCGCGGCGCGGGCCGTTTCGATGGCGTTGTCCAGGTCCTCGCGGGCGGCCTCGGCTTCGGCCTCCTTGCCGAACAGGCGGCCGTAGGTGGCGATGCGCGCACGCGCCTGGTCGACGAGGTCGTCGCCGTCCATCGTCATGTCGATGGCCGGGGCCACCTTGGCCGCGGCCTCCACCTTGGTGGAGGAACGGCCGCCGAGGATGATGAGATCGGGGGCAAGCGCGCTCAGCGCCTCCAGGTCCGGCTCGAAGATGTCGCCGACCGCGCTCGCGCCGTCCTTCAGGTGCGACAGCTCCCTCAGATAGAGATTGGACGGCAGGCCCGCCGGCTTCACGCCGAGCTTGTCCAGCGCGTCGATGGCCGCGATGTCGAAGACGGCGACGGTGGTGACGGGCGTTGCCACGGTCTTGCGGCCGGCGGCCGTGTCGATCTCCACATCGGCGGCGCCGGCAACGCCGGCGGCAAGCAGGACGGCCGCGAGGGCAAGGGATTTCAGGCGTTTCATGTCTGTCTCCGATAAGGCCCCGGCGGTCGGCCGGGGCCATGTCATCAGAACGTGGCGCGCAGGCTGACGAGGAACGCGCGTCCCGGCTGGTAGAGCGGCTTCACCTCGCCGAATTCCTGGCCATAGGTCGCGCGGTCGGTATAGGTCTCGTTGAAGATGTTCTTCACCTCGGCGCGCAGCGTCAGGTTCTGGTGGCTCGGCGGCTTGTACTCGACGAAGCTGTTGACGACCTGGTAGGCCTTGAAGGCCGGGCTGCCGTCTGGAACCTTGTCGTATTTCGGCGCGATCTCGATATCACCGCCGACGGTGAGGCCCCAGTCGGCGAAGGTGTGGGCGGCGGAGACCGTGATGATCTCGCCGACCGGCGTCGTGAGGTAGGTGCCGGTATCGGAATCGGCCGGCTTGCCGTCGATCAGCGTGTCGATATTGGCATATTTCACGCGGATGTAGCCGTCCGTCCAGTCATAGCCGGCACCGATGGAGAAGCCTTCGGATTCGACCTGCCGTGCCGCATAGGCATAGGCGTATCGGGCGGCGCGCGCATTCTCCATTTCCGTGCGGAAGATGGAGCCTTCGACGCTGAAGCCCTGATATTTCGCGAGAAGGCCGACCGTATAGTTGTCGGATGTGGTCGGCTCCGGCTCCGGGAGATAGGTCCAGGCCGGGTTCATGATGAAGTTTTCCGCCAGCGGAATGCCGGCCCAGACATGGGAATAGCCGGCCTTGGCCGTCAGGAAGTCCGCAATCAGGTCGTATTCAGCGGAAATATTGCCGCTGAGGCCGGAATTGTCGAATTCCTGGCCGCCCGTGCCGGTGAACCACTGGTGATCCGCCCGCCCGCCGAAGGAGAGGCGCGCACGTTCGAAGGGCTCCAGCCGTGCCTGGACATAGGCGCCGAGATTGCTCGCCTTTTCCGTCGCCGGCTCGAACATGTCCTCGAGTTCCGCCCTGTCGCGATAGAAGTCGATGCCCGCCGTGACGGTGCCGAGATCGAAATGGAAGCGGTTCTCGAACTTGCCGTTGAACGTGTCCGTCGCGCCGGCCACCGGATAGGTTTCCGGATTGGTCCCCGGCCTCAGGAAAACCGTCGTGCCGACCTTCGTCCGGCCATAGGCGAGCACCAGCTTGGGATCCCACCAGCCCTCGGACGTCGTGTCCGTATAGGTGAAGACCGTGTTGGTGCGGTTGAATTCGTAGTCGCGCACCAGCGGCTCCCAGGGCTTCGCCCCGGTCGTCGTGCCCATATTGGCGCGGAACGGGCGCGGCGCCTCGTCCTTGATCGCCTCGTGGCTGAGCTCGACGCGGTCGCCGCTTTCGAATTCATAGGCGATTTTGCCGATGCCGCTCTGGAAATGGGTGCGCGTGCCGAGCACCTCGTCGCCGTTGCCGGCGGAAAACTCCTGGCCGCGGCCGATGTTGAAATAGCCGAGATATTCGAAACCGTCCTGCTTGCCGAAGGTCGAAAGGCCCGTGGTGAAGATGTTGCCGTTGGTGTTGAAGCCGGAGTGGACGAAGCCGCCGTAACCGTTGGCCTGGAGGAAATCGCCGACATCCTTGGTCTCGTAGACGATGGAGCCCGCAAGCGCGCCCGGGCCGGCATCGGCCGGCGCAACGCCCTCGTCGACGCTGACGGCCTTCAGCAGCGTCGGGTCTATCAGCGTCGTCGCATTGTGGTGGAAGACCTTGTTGTTCTGGCGGCTGCCGTCGATGGAGATCGCAAGGTTGGTTTCCTCTATGCCGTTGACATAGACCTTCTGCGACATGGGCAGCGAGGAGCCGACCTTGACGCTCGGCTCCTCGCGGAAGACGTCCTGGATGGTGGCGGGGTTCTTGCGTTCGAGGTCCCTGGCGGAAATGTTCAGTTCACTGACGTCGCCCTGGCCGACCTTTTCGCCCTCCACCGTGATCCGGTCGAGCGTCGTCGATCCGTCTTCCACGGAACCGGTGACGAGCGGGGAGAGATGCGCGGCGGTGACGATCGCGGTGCCGTCGGTGGTGACCGAATGGCGCGTGTCTGTGCCTTCGAGAAGCCGGGCAAGCGCCTCCTGCGGCGTAAACGCGCCCTTGACCGGCCGGGATGTCAGCCCGCGCGAGGTGGCGGCGGCAAGCGAGACCTGCAGGCCGGATTGCCGGCCGAAAGCGTTGAGCGCGCCCGCCAGCGGCTGGGCGGGAATATCGAATGCCATGGTGCCGACGCGGGCGGATTTCGCCTGGGCGGCCGCCGGCTGCAGGACCGCCTGCGGCAGGCTGAAGACGAGTGCGGCGGCGGTGGAGACCATCAGCCTGGCCATGAAGACGGTACGCGTGCGCGCCCCGGCGCGCGACGTGGTCGATCGATCGATATGCAAACGCATTTTACCCCCGGTATATCCTCGGGATGCGCCGCCCCTGAAGCGCGCATTCCCGGTGCAGAGACGATCGCCTCGGGAATCTTTTTCACGCTTCCGGCAAATTTCCTGAATTTTTCGGAAAACTTTCCGAAAGGCTCAGTAGCGCGAGACGATCCGGGTATAGGGGGAGATGGAACGCACCTTGCCGCCATAGGGTTTTACCAGCGCCTTCAGCGCCCGGTCGGGATCGCGGAGGTCGTAGAGGCCGGTGACGCGCTGGCGGCCGAGCGTGCGGTCCGGCACGCTGATCCAGGCGGAATGGTAGCGTTGCAGGCGCGCGACGACGCTGTCGACGGTAACGTCGTTGACGAAGAGCAGGCCGCTCCGCCAGGCGCCGATCTCCTCCAGCGGAACCGTCGCGCGGGTGATCGCGCCGGTCGCGCCATCGACCGTCGCCATGTCGCCCGGCGCCATTTCGGCAACGGCATGCGTTTCGCCCTCGCCGGAAATGCCGACCACGCCGCGGGCGAGCTGCACTGTGGTCGCGGCGTCGTCGAGCGCCACGTCGAAGGCCGTGCCGAGCACGACGACCCGGGCATTGCCGGCCTCCACGGTGAAGGGGCGCCTGCCGTCATGCGCCACGTCGAAGAAGGCCTGACCGGCAAGGAGGCGCACATGGCGGCCCTCCGGCGTCAGCTCGACGTCGATGGCACTGTCGGCGGACAGGTTCACGGCGCTGCCGTCGGCGAGCGTCACTATCCGGCTCTCGCCGGTGCCGGTGCGAAAATCGGCCTGCAGCCAGATCATCAGGGCAGGGGCGGCGAGCACGACGAGAAGCGCGGCGGCAAGGGCGAGGGCGATGCCCGCCGCAAGGGGCTTGCGGCTGCGGCGGGGCAGGGTCGCGACCGGGCGGGCCGGCCACAGGTCGACATGGCGCGGCCGCACCTCGCCGAGGGCGTCCCATGCCTTCAGCGCGTCGCGCCAGGCGGCGCGGTTGATCTCCGCGCGCGCGAGCCAGTCCTCCACGTCCCGGGCGGCCTGCGGACAATCGGGATCGGCCTTCAGCCGCAGCAGCCAGTCCATGGCCTCTTCGATCGCGCGGCGCTTTTCGCTGTCGTCCTGAATCAAGTTCTTACCCGTGCCCCGGCTCCCCATGCCGCGCATGGCGTTCTAGCCGAATATCAGATTGCTGCGTAGGGACGATTTGCGCGCGGATTTTTTTCACGGGGCGTCATTGCCGAGCCGAAGCGCGATCTCCACCAGCGCGGCGCGGACATGGCGGTGGGCGGTGGCGACGGAGATGCCGAGATGGGCGGCGACTTCCTCCAGCGTATAGCCACCGAAACGGTGCATCTCGAGCGCCACGCGCACGTCCAGCGGAAACCGGTCGAGCACCTCGGCGATCGCCCGCACCTCGTCGGAGACGAGCATGGTCTCCTCCGGTGTCTCGACGGCGCGGGGCATGGACCAGAACGGCGGCTCGTTGTCCTGTTCCCTCATCTCGATCCTGCGCCGCTTGATGAGGTCGAGGCAGAGATTGCGCACGATGCGGTAGAGATAGGCGAGCGTCTGGCCGGCGGAGGCGCCATAGGTGTTGGCCGGCGAAAAGCGCAGGAAGGCATCCTGCACGATATCCTCCGCCGCCTCGCGCGAGCCGAGGATCCGCGTCGCATAACGGACGAGGGCAGGGCGGTGGGCGGCGTAGAGCAGCGAGGTGGCATCTCCCTCCTTCACGGCGCGGCCTCTTCGATGCGGCTCCAGCGGGAGGCGGTGGGCGGAACGCCGGCCCGGCGTGTCACGCTGCGCGCCAGAACCTCTCCCGTCCGCCTTCCGGCATCGCCGCGCGTCGCCGCCATTGCCAACCCTTCAGAATCGCCGCGCCCCGGGCGGCGGCCGTGTGTCCATGAGACATAGCTTAACTTGATTTATCAGGTCAAGTTTATCGCCGGCAAGCGGCCGCCCGTCACGCCCGCCGATGCTTCGGCGTTACGCCATAGGCCTTCTTGAAGGCGGTGGTGAAGCTCGATGGGTTGCGGTAGCCGGCAAGGTAGGCGGCCTGCGAGATCGGAATGCCGTCCCGCTCCAGCGCGGCGCGTGCCGTTTCCAGCCGCTCCTGGCGGATGAAGTCCGACACGGTCGTGCCGAAATGCTCCTTGAAATGGCGCTGGATGGAGGAGGTGCTGATGCCGACCTCCCGCGCGATGCGGTCGAGCGTCAGGTCCTCGCAGACATGGGCGAGGATATAGTCGCGCACCTTCTCGCCCTGCCGGCGACTGAGCGCCGTCGGCTGGTGCGGTTCGGTCGCATCGGCCTCGACGAGAACCGAGCAGGCCTGGCACATGATGTCGAAGGCGTGCGAATTGCGGTAGAGCGTCAGGAGTTCGCCCGCCATCGTGCCCGGCGGCTTGAGGATGTGCTCGGCGATCTGGATGAGGTGGCGGTTCGGGGCGAAGCTGAATTCGGCGAGATGCCGGGTGAAGAAGGCGCGCAGCTTCGGCATGCTCGTCGGCTGCGAGCGTATCAGCCGGTCGACCCACGGCAGCGGCGCGGAGATCATCACCTTGCGCAGCGGCGTCGTGCTTTCGTTGACGAACTGCAGCTTGCAGTCTCGCCCGACATTCAGCATGAAGACGGTCGGCTCCGGGTTTGCCGCATCGCCCGCATCGATGCGGAAATGTTCCCCGTCCATCACGAAATGCTGCCGGCCCTGCAGGAGGACCATGATCAGGAATTTCGGCCAGACGTCGTAGAGATTGTCGTCCGGCGTGCAGCTTGCCGGGCCATCCATGGCGCCGACGAACAGGTGCTGGGGAACTTCCGGTTTGATCCTGATGTTCAAGACGCCGCCCTCTTGCATCGCCTTTTTCCGCGCGAACTGACCCCGGCTGCCGCTTCCGCAAAGTTTTCTGCGGTCTCCGCGAAAGTCTTTGCGGTCGACAGCCGATCCAAGCTACTGGCATAGTTGACTTCGTTAATCAAGTTTAATCGCCGGCCGTCGCGCCGGCCTTGTCGTATGTGGGTTCAGGAAATGTGGGGCACTCTTTCGCCGTCGATCGGACAACGTCGTATCATGCTGCTTGCCGCGGCCAGCGTCCTGGCGCTGAACGCGGCCGTCGCGCAGGAACAAGGGACCGGCCAGGCGACAGGCCAGGGCAGCACGGCGCTGGAAGCGATCGTCGTTGAGGGCGGCGCCGGCGAGCGGGGCGACGGGCCGGTTGACGGCTACGTCGCGAAGAAGAGCCTTGCCGGCACCAAGACGGATACGCCGGTTTCCAAAACGCCGCAGACCGTCAGCGTCGTCTCCAGGGAGCAGATCGAGGACCAGAGCGCCCAGTCCGTCGCCGAGGCGCTGCGCTATACGCCGGGCGTCCTCACCGAGTACCGCGGCGCCTCCAACCTGCGCGACGAGCTTTTCGTGCGCGGCTTCTACTACGTGCCGAAATATCTCGACGGCCTGTTCCTCGGCGGCGACCTCTCGTATGCGAAGATCGATCCCTATCTCCTGGAGCGCGTGGAGCTGATCTCGGGCCCCGCCTCGGTCCTTTATGGCCAGGCCAATCCCGGCGGCATCGTCAACATGGTCAGCAAGAAGCCGACCGATACGCCGCTGCGCGCGGTGGAGCTTTCGGTCGGTACGGACAAGTACCTTTCCGCCGGCTTCGACATCTCCGACACGTTCGACGACGTCTTCGGCTACCGCATCGCGGCGAAGGGCCTCCGGCGCGACCTGCAGGAGGACCATGCGAAGAACCGCTCCTTCGCCGTCGCGCCGTCCTTCACCTGGTCGCCGGACGAGGGCACCTCGCTGACCATCCTCGGCGGCTACCAGAACGAACCGGATGCAGGCTACCGCAACTTCCTCGATGCGGCCGGCACCGTCACGCCGATCCCGGGCTTCGGCTTCGTGCCGCGTGACTTCTTCGTGTCCGATCCGGATTTCGAGCGTTCGGAACGCAAGCAGGCCTGGATCGGCTACGAGTTCAGGCACGAGTTCAACGACAATCTCACCTTCCGCCAGAATGCCCGCTACCACCATGTCGACTGGCTGCACCATACGCTGGTCTATGGCAGCGCCAGCCCCGATCCGGTGACCGGGAACAACACGATCGTCAGCCGCTCGGCGAGCGGCGGCACGGACACCTGGAACCAGTTCACCATCGACAACCAGATCGAGGCGACATTCTCGACGGGCGCCGCCGAGCACACGCTGCTCGGCGGCGTGGACTACCAGTATCGCACCCGTGATTACAAATGGGGCCGCGCCGCCGGGCCGAGCATCGACCTTGCCGACCCGCGCTACGGCGACTTCGACTTCTCGTCGCTGGTGCTGGCAACCACCGACCTTCAGGACCTGACGGCCCGCCAGGTGGGTGTCTACCTGCAGGACCAGGTGGAGATCGGCGCCTTGAACCTTCTCGCCGGTATCCGCTACGACCGGGCCAAGACCGAGATAGACGACCGGCTGGGCACCAACGACCAGTCCTATGACGACGGCGCCTTCACTTGGCGGGCCGGGGCGCTCTACGCCTTCGACAACGGCCTGTCGCCCTATGTCAGCTATGCGACCTCCTTCGAGCCGGCGCTCTACCTGCCGCCGGCCGGCAGCCCGGCCTTCTCGCCCACGACGGCCGGGCAGTTCGAGGTCGGCGTCAAATATGCCCCGGAAGGCTCCGGCCTGCTGCTGACGGCCGCCTATTACGACCTGAGGCAGAAGGACGTGGTGGCCGGCGCCTGGGACCCGGACCTCGGCCAGGTGGTCTATTCGCAGGTCGGCAAGATCCACAACCGCGGCATCGAGCTTTCCGCCCGGGCGGAGGTGACGAACAACCTCTCGCTGATCGCCGGCTACAGCTATATCGACTCGATCGTCAAGGAATCCGTCAATACGAGCGAAGTCGGCAAGATGCCGGCCCGCATTCCGCAGCATCAGGCCTCGCTCTGGGCGACCTACACGGCCGATGAGGGCGCGCTGGAGGGGCTGACCGTCGGCGGGGGCCTGCGTTATATCGGCACAAGCTGGGGCGATGGCGGCAATTCGTTCAAGGTCGGCGCCGTCACGCTGTTCGACGCCATGGCCTCCTACGATTTCGGCGCGAAGAGCCCGGAGCTGAAGGGCCTGTCCCTGCAGCTCAACGTCAAGAATATCGGCGACGAGCGCTACGTCGCCTCCTGCGCCAGCGCCTATGCCTGCTTCTATGGCGAAGGCCGCAGCATCGTCGCGACGCTGAAGAAGGAATGGTGATGCGCAGGATGATCGGATCGGGCGTCATGGCCTTGATCCTCTCGATGACGCCGGCGCCTGCGGCGGAGACGACGCAAGCCGTGCCGCTCGCCGCCGGCACGGCGGTGACGGGGAAGGCTGCGACGGCCGGGGCAAGGGAGGCCTTCGATCCCCGGACGGCCGTCGGCGACTACTTCAAGGGGGCGTTTCGCGTCGAGGCCGGCACCTTCGATCTTGATCTCGTGGACAGCGAGGGCCGGCACCTGCGCCGGCTCGCCGAAGGGGCGGGGGGCGTCGCGGAGTTCCAGTTCGTTGCCGAAGGCTCCGGCGAGCGGCTGGTCGTCACGGCCGCACGCGCGGGCGCCTATGTGCTCGGCATCGAGCGCAAGGTCGGCCTTGCCGAGCAGCGGCCGGCGCCGACCGCCTATCTGAGCCCCGCCATCGCCGGGATCGCCACCGCGGTCGCGGCGGGCGGAACGACGGAGGCCTTCTGGGCGATGGTCGCGGACCGCGGCACGCCGCTCGTCGAGGACGGGCCGGCGGGGCACAGGATCGTCACCTTCCTGGGGCGCGGCGCGAAGCGCAACATCCGCCTGTTCGGCGCACCGAGCGGCGACCACGAGGAATTGCAGCGTCTCGGCGATTCGGACATCTGGTTCAGGAGCTTTCAGGTGCCGGAAGGCACGCGGCTGTCCTATCAGCTGGCCTTCGACGTGCCCGACGTGCCCGGCACCGCGCGCGACCGGCGCGTCGCCATCCTTTCGACGGCCAGGGCCGATCCGCTCAACCGGCACCGCTGGCCGGCGGAGGCGGTGGACGCCTATAATCAGGAGTCCGTGCTGGAACTGGCCGGTGCGCCGCCGCAGCCGTTTCTGGCGGAGAAGGGCAATCCCCAGGGCCGGTTGAGCCGGCTGTCGATCGAAAGCCGGCTGCTCGGCAACCGCCGCGACATCACGCTCTACTACCCGCCCGGTTTCGACCCGGCGCGCAAGGACACGGTCCTGCTCTTCGTCTTCGACGCCGACCAGTATCTCGACCGCGTGCCGGTGCCGCGCATCCTCGACAACATGATCGCCGCCGGCGCGGTGCCGCCGGTGGTCGCCGTCTTCGTCGCCAATCCCGACCGGGCGGCGCGGGCGCGCGAACTTCCGGCCAATCCGGCCTTCGCGGATTTCATGGCCACGGAGCTTTATCCGCGGGTGGCAAGGGAAACGGGGCTGGCGATCCCGGCCACGCGCACGGTGCTGGCCGGCTCCAGCTATGGCGGCCTTGCCTCGGCCACCGTCGCCATGCGGCATCCGGAGGTCTTCGGCAACGTGCTCTCCATGTCCGGTTCCTTCTGGTGGAGCCCGCCGGGCACGCCGGAGGACCGGCAGGAGCATGTGGCGGGGCTGATTGCCGCAGGCCCGGCGCTGCCGCTGCGCTTCTTCCTCTCGGCCGGCCTCTTCGAAACGGGCGCGCAGGGCTCGGCCGGCATCCTCGAAACCAGCCGGCATTTGCGGGACGTGCTGCAGGCCAAGGGCATTCCCGTCACCTATCGCGACTATGCCGGCGGCCACGACTATCTCGTCTGGCAGGGCGTCATCTCGGACGGGCTGATCGCGCTGTTCGGTGGGGATCGGCCCTGACGGCCGGCTTCCCTTGTCGGGAAAACATGAGTAAGGACGTTATGTTTTCGGCGCTGCCGGCAGGCAAGCCGGCCGCCGGACAAGGATGAAAGGGAAGGCCATGCTCGAATCCGTCGCCTATCTGGAGACCGCCCACGGCCGGAAATACCTGGCGCAGCTGTGCAAGCATTTCGCGCACAAGATCGAGGTCACCGCTTCGGAAAACCACGGCGAATGTCACTTTGCCTGCGGCCTCGGCATTCTCGATGCCGATGACTATGGCCTGCGCATGACCGCCCGGGCCGAAAACGGCGAGGACCTCGCCCAGACCCAGTCGGTGATCGAATCGCATCTCGCGCGCTTCGCCTTCCGTGAGGAGCTTCAACCGCTCGACTGGCAGTGGCAGAACAAGGCCGGCTGAGCGTTCGCATCCATCCAGAATGACAGGTAGACCATGAAACAGTTCCGCCCGCTTGCGGCCTTCGCCGCCCTTGCCCTTTCCATCCTGCCCGCCAGCGCCATGGACGTGACGACGGCGCGGGGAACGGTCGCGGTGGACGGCGTGCCGAAGACCATCGCCGTCTACGACATGGCCGCGCTCGACACGCTCGACCGCCTCGGCATCCGCCCGGCAGGCGTGCCGGACAAGCTCTACGTTCCCGCGCTGGAGCCGATCAAGGCGGGCGCGACGGCGGTCGGCACGCTCTTCGAGCCCGACCTCGAGGCGCTGAGCGCGCTCGGTCCTGATCTCGTCATCGTCGGCAGCCGGTCCGCCGCCAAGGCGGACGTCACCGCCAAGGTCGCGCCGACCATCGACATGACGATCGATGGCGACGATCTCTTCGGGCAGGCCAAGCTGCGTCTTGAGACCTATGGCGAGCTGTTCGGCAAGGCGGCGGAGGCAAAGGCCATTGCCGGTGAGCTGGACGCGAAGCTCGCGGCCGCCAGGGCCGCCGTTGCCGGCAAGGGCAAGGCGCTGATCGTCATGACCAACGGGCCGAAGGTCTCCACCTATGGCCCCGGCTCGCGCTTCGGCTGGGTGCATGCGGCGCTCGACCTGCCGCCGGCGATCGCCGAGATCGAGACGGCGACGCATGGCGAGGCGGTGTCCTTCGAGTTCATCCGCGAGGCGAACCCCGACTGGCTTCTGGTGCTCGACCGCGCCGCTGCCGTCGGCTCCAACGAGCAGGCCGCCAGGGTGACGCTCGACAACGAGCTCGTGGCGGAAACGACGGCGTGGAAGAAGGGCCAGGTCGTCTACCTGCCGGCGCCGGATTTCTACATCGCCGCCGGCGGCGTGCAGTCGCTCGAACGCGTGCTGGCGACGATCACGGAGGCCTTCGCCGCCGCGAAATGAGCGCCCGCGCCCTGCACCCCTCCTTGCGGATCGGAACGATCGCGGGCCTCGGGCTCGCGGTCCTTTTTGTGCTGAGCCTTGCCGTCGGCGTCAGCCCGATGCCGCTTGGCCGGGTGCTGAGCGATCCCGAAGCGCTGCAGCTGCTCCTCGTCAGCCGCCTGCCGCGCACGCTTGCCGCGATCCTCAGCGGCGCCGGGCTGGCGATCGCCGGCCTCATCATGCAGACGCTGGCCCGCAACCGCTTCGTCGAGCCCGCGACCGCCGGCACGGCGCAGAGCGCCGAACTCGGCATCCTCCTCGTCACGCTGCTCTTTCCCGCCGCCGCCCTGCCGGTGAAGACGCTCGTCGCCGGCGGCGCGGCCCTGCTCGGCACCTCGATCTTCCTGGCGACCGCCCATCGCCTGCCGCCCGCCCAGCCGTTCCTCGTGCCGCTCTTCGGCATCGTCTATGGCGGGGTCATCGGCGCGGCCGCGACCTATGCGGCCTGGCAGGCGGATCTCCTGCAGTTCCTCGCCGTCTGGACCAACGGCGACTTCTCCGGCGTGCTGCGCGGGCGCTACGAACTCTTGTGGATCGCCGCCGTGATGGTCGCCATCGCCTGGTTCGTCGCCGACCGGCTGACCATCATGGCGCTGGGGCGCGAGGCGAGCATCGGGCTCGGCATCGACTACGCCCGCATGATGCAGATCGGCCTCGTCCTCGTCTCCGTCATCACGGCGCTGGCCGTCGCCGTCGTCGGCATGATCCCCTTCGTCGGCCTTGCCGTGCCCAACATCGTCTCGCGCCTGATGGGCGACAATGTGCGCGGCACGCTGGGCTGGGTCGCCGCCGGCGGGGCGGGGCTTGTGCTCGCCTGCGACATCGCCGGGCGCCTTATCCGCTATCCTTACGAGATCCCCGTCGGCACGGTGATGGGCGTGGTCGGCGGCGCGATCTTCCTCTGGCTGCTCTTCCGGCGTGGCGCCCATGCCTGACCGCCGTCTTCTCGGCCTTGCCGCCGCGGCCCTTGCTGCCGCCGTCGCGTTCCTGGCGATCGGCCTCAAGGGCAACATCGCCTTCGTGCTGGAACTGCGCCTCGTGAAGCTTGCGGCGCTGGTGCAGGTGGGCGTGGCGATCGCCATTTCCACCGTGATCTTCCAGACCGTCACCGGCAACCGCATCCTGACGCCGTCGATCATGGGGCTCGATGCGCTCTATCTCTTCGGCCAGATGCTGATGGTCTTCCTGCTCGGCGGGGTGGGCTACGTGGCGCTCGATCCGCAGCTGAAGTTCGGCCTGGAGGTGCTGGTGCTGATGGCGCTCGCCTCGGCGCTGCTGCTGCCCATGCTGAGGAGCCGCCTCGACATGGGCCTGATGCTGCTGGCCGGCGTGGTCTTCGGCGTCCTGTTCCGCAGCCTGCATTCGCTGCTCGCCCGCCTCATCGACCCAAACGAGTTCTCCGTCGTGCAATCGGCGAGCTTCGCCAATTTCAATGCCGTGCGCACCGACCTCCTGGTCTTCGCCGCCATCGTCACGGTCATCGCCGCCGTGATCGCCTGGCGGGCGCGCCACGTGCTCGATGTCATCTCGCTGGGGCCGGATACCGCGACGGGCCTCGGCGTCGGCTGGACGGGCACGGTGACGGGCCTGCTGCTGCTCGTCTCAGCGCTGGTCGCCGTCTCCACGGCGCTCGTCGGGCCGGTCGCCTTCTTCGGGCTTCTGGTGGCGGCGCTGGCCGAGCGCATCGTCGATACCCGCCGCCACGGCGTTCTGCTGCCGGCGGCCGCCCTTGCCGGCATCGTCGTGCTCGTCGGCGGGCAGACGCTGTTCCAGCATGCGCTCGGCAACGCGACGGCGCTCGGCGTCGTCATCGAATTCGTTGGCGGGCTCGTCTTCCTCCTGCTGCTGGTCCTCGGGAGCCGCAAATGATCCGGATAGAAAACGTCTCCTTCAAGCACCGGACGACGCCGATCCTCACGGATGTCAGCCTGACGATCCCGAAGGGCGGCGTCGTGGCGCTGATCGGGCCGAACGGCGCGGGAAAGTCCTCGCTTCTTTCGCTCGTCGCGCGGCTGCAGCCGCTCCAGACGGGCGCCATCGATATCGACGGCCTGCCGGTGGATAGCACGCCCGGCCGGGAGCTCGCCCGCGTCATTGCCATCCTGCGGCAGGACACCACGGTGGCAAGCCGCCTCAAGGTGCGCGAGCTCGTCGGCTTCGGCCGTTTTCCCCATGGCCGCGGCCGCCTCACCGCGGCCGACCACGCCATTATCGATGCGGCCATCGCCCGGTTCGATCTCGCCGACCTTGCCGACCGCTTCATCGAGACGCTCTCCGGCGGCCAGCGCCAGCGCGCGCTTGTCGCCATGGCCTTCGCGCAGGGCACGGATTACCTCTTGCTCGACGAGCCGCTGAACAATCTCGACATGTATTACGCCCGCGAACTGATGCGCTCGCTGCGCAGCATCGCCGACGGCAAGGGCAAGACGGTCGTCATCGTGCTGCACGACATCAACCAGGCAAGCGCCCACGCCGACCGCATCGTCGCGATGAAGGGCGGCCGTATCGTCGCGGACGGCACGCCGGCGGAAATCCTGACGCCGGAAACGCTGGAGGCCGTCTTCGGCTTTAACATGCGGGTGGAGACGATCGAGGGCAAGCCCTTCGTGCTGCATCAGCTCTAAGGCCGATTGACGAGCGGGGAGCGGATGCGCATCAGTCCACCCATCGCATGCCGAGGGGGAGCAGCATGGTCTATCCGGATACCTATTACCGCCGCACCATGACGGACCGGGCGGCGCGCCCCGCGCTCGCCGGCACCGTCGACTGCGACGCGGTGATCATCGGCGGCGGCCTTGCCGGCCTCTCGACGGCCCTTCAGCTCGCGCGGGCTGGCCGGAGCGTGGCGGTGCTGGAAGCGGAGAGCATCGGCTTCGGCGCCTCCGGGCGCAATGGCGGCTTCGTCAGCGCCGGCTATGCGACGGGGGAGGGCAATATCGCCCGCATGGCCGGCCCGGCGTCGGCGCACGAGTTGCATCTCCTGTCGATGGAGGGCGTCGAGTTCGTCCGCGACAACATCCGGACCCTTGGCCTTGAGGATGCAAAGCTCCGGCCGGGCCTGATGAGCGTGCTGCGCTACGATGACGGCGCGCGCCTCAAGGCCGACGTGGAGGACGCACGCCGGCGCTATGGCGAAGACGCCAGCTACATGGACCGCGATGCGGTGCGCGCGGTGCTGAAATCGGACCGCTACCATCAGGCGGTACGCCACGGGGATGCCTTCCACATGCACCCCTTGAATTATCTGTGCGGCATCGCCCGGGAAATCGAGCGCCTCGGCGGGTGCATCTTCGAGCAGTCCGCGGCAACGGGGACGGATCTGGAGGGCGCGGAGAAGCGGGTGAAGACGGCAGGCGGCACGGTGACGGCGCGGGACGTCGTCTTCGCCACCGGCGGGTACACCGGGGCGCTGAATGCGCGGCTCCGGCGCGCCTTCCTGCCGATCGCCACCTATGTGATGGTCAGCGAGGAGGCGCCTGACCTTCTCGCTGCGGCGATTGCCACGGGCGACGCCATCGGCGACAACCGCCGGGCGGGCGACTATTACCGCCTCGTCGATGATGGCCGGAGGCTGCTCTGGGGCGGGCGCATCACCACCCGCGCCGCCTCGGCCGAGCGGCTGGTGCGCGAACTGCGCGCTGAGATGGTCGGCACCTACCCGCAGCTTGCCGGCCTCAGGACGGAGCTCGCCTGGTCGGGCCTGATGTCCTATGCCCGCCACCTGATGCCCCAGATCGGGCGCATGGCCCCCGGCGTCTGGCACTGCACCGCCTTCGGCGGCCACGGCCTCAACACGACGGCGATCGGCGGCAAGGTCGTCGCCGAGGGCATCCTGGGGGAAAGCGAGCGCTACAGGCTCTTTGCGCCTTTCGGCCTGGTCTGGGCCGGCGGCCTCGCGGGGCTGGCGGTTGCGCAATTGACCTACTGGAAGCTGCAGGTGCAGGACCGGTGGCGCGAGCGCGCCGCCTGAGGCGGCCGCCACTGAGCGGTGGGTTGCCCGAACTGCGGTGTTGACTATCGCCGTCGCGCGCCATCCTTTTCATGAAAGGACATCGCATCGAGGCAGGGGAAACCATGACCGACCAGACCCGAGTAGCGCTCATTGCCGGCGGGGCCGGCGGCATGGGGACGGCGATCGCCGCGCGGCTTTCCGCCGATGGTTATGCCGTCGTCCTTGCCGACCTTGAATCCGAACGCCTGACGGCGGCGGTGGAGGCGGTACGAGCCAGGGGCGGTGCGGCGCTTGCGGTGCCGCTCGACATGCGCAAGGTCGCCTCCTGCGCTTCCGCCGTTGAGACGGCGCTCGCCTGGCATGGACGCCTCGACGCCGTCGTCAATGCCGCCGGCGTCTGGCGCGAGGGCGCGGCCGGGACGATGACGGAAGAGGACTGGGACATCGTCCTCGACGTCAACCTCAAGGGGGCGTTCTTCCTCATCCAGGCCGCCATCCCGCATCTTGGGAACGACGCCTCCATCGTCAACATCGCCTCGGATGCCGGTCTCGTCGGCAACAACGGCGCTTCGATCTACTGCGCCTCGAAGGGCGGGCTGGTGCTGCTGACCAAGGCGCTGGCGCTGGAACTCGCGCCGCGCCGGATCCGCGTCAATGCCGTCTGCCCCGGCGACGTCGCGACGCCGATGATCGAGTTCCAGGCGGAACGCTATGGCGGCGGCGACCCGGACGGCTACAAGGCGAAGCTCCTGTCCAACTACCCCCAGCAGACGGCGGCGCGCTTCATCCGGCCGGAGGAGATCGCCCGCATGGTCGCCTATCTCTGCGAGCCGGACGCCGCGCCCATCACGGGGGCCGCCCTTTCCATCGATTTCGGCGTGACGGCCGGTTACTGAGGAGGGGCGGATGCAGCGCAAGACGGCGATCATCACCGGGGCAGGGGCGGAGGACGGCATCGGCTTCGCCTGTGCACGGAGCCTGGCGGAGGAGGGCTATGCCGTCCACCTCGTGGCGACCAGCGCGCGGATCTTGACCCGCGCCGAGGAATTGCGGCGCGACGGGTTTTCCGCGACCGGCCATGTCTGCGACCTCACCGTCAGGGCCGAGGTCGAAACGCTGCGGCGGGCGACGGGGCCGGCCGCGGTGCTCGTCAACAATGCCGGCATGGGCAGCCTCGCACAGCCGGCGCTGCAGCGGGATTTCGCCATGCTGGAGGAGGCGGACTGGGACCGCGGCATCTCCGTCACCCTCAAGACGACGTTCCTTTCGACCCGCCTCTACCTGCCGGACATGCTGGCGGACGGTTACGGCCGCATCGTCAACGTGGCGTCGGTGACGGGACCCTATGTCGCCAATCCCGGCGAGACGGCCTATTCCGCCGCCAAGGCCGGCATGGTGGGCCTGACGCATGCGCTCGCCCTTGAAGCCGGCCCGCATGGCGTCACGATCAATGCCGTGGCGCCCGGCTGGATCGACACGGGCGCCTCCACGGAGGAGGAGCGCCGCGCCGCCATGGCGACGCCCTGCGGCCGCGCGGGCCGGCCGGACGAGGTGGCCGCCGCCGTCGCCTTCCTCGCCTCTCCGAAGGCGAGCTATATCAACGGCGCCGTGCTGGTGGTCGATGGCGGCAACATCCTCCAGGAGCGCAAGGCCTGAATCCCGCCCAAGACGGGGGCGAGGATTTCTGTTTCGTCCCGAAGCCATTCATACCATAGTGACCGCAACCCAACGGGCGCCGCGGGCGCCAAGACTGGAAGGCTTTCCATGACCTATCCCTGGCCCGACGCCGGCACGCCGCTCGAAGACGTCCCCACCCCCATGCCCGTCATCGACGAGAACCGGCTGGCGGCGAACATCGCCCGCGCGCAGGCCTATTTCGACGGGCACGGCATGGCTTTCCGCCCGCACATCAAGACCCACAAGATCATCGCGGTCGCCGAGGCGCAGCGGGCGGCCGGCGCCGTCGGGCTCAACTGCCAGAAGATCAGCGAGGCCGAGGTTTTCGCCGATGCCGGCTTTGAGGACATCCTGATCACCTACAACATTCTCGGCGCGGCGAAGCTCAGGCGCCTGCGCGCGCTGCACGATCGGGTGCCGCGCCTTGCAGTGGTCGCCGACAGCGCCGCGACCGTGGACGGCCTTGCCGGCGCCTTCGATGCCGCCCGTCCGCTGACCGTGCTCGTGGAATGCGATACGGGCGGGCGCCGGTGCGGCGTGCAGACGCCGGAGGCGGCGACGGACCTCGCGGTCCGGATCGCCGCGGCGCCCGCCCTCCGCTTCGGCGGCATCCTCACCTATCCGGCGACCGGCGGGGCGAGCGCGGTGGAGGCTTTCATCGCCAGAACCATGACCTTGCTTGCGGCCCGCGGCCTCGATTGCCCGGTGCGCTCCAGCGGCGGTTCGCCGGACCTTTGGAAGGCCCATCTCGTGCCCTCCGCCACGGAACACCGCGCGGGAACCTATGTCTACAACGACCGCAGCATGGTGCGCGCCGGCCATTGCAAGCGGCAGGACCTTGCCATGCACATCCTTGCGACCGTCGTCTCGCGCCCGGCGGAGGACCGCGCGGTGCTGGATGCCGGTTCCAAGGCGCTGACCTCCGACCTGCTCGGCTTTGCCGACTACGGCGAGATCGAAGGCCACGAGGGCGCGCGCATCGTCTCCCTCTCGGAGGAGCATTCGGTCGTCGATCTCAAGGATTGCCGGGGCGCGTTTCCCGCCATCGGCAGCGTGGTGCACATCGTGCCGAACCACACCTGCGTCGTCAGCAACCTGTTCGACCGCATGGTCTTCCATCGCGGCGGCATCGTCACCAGGGTTGAAGAGGTCGCCGCGCGCGGCACGGTCTGGTGAGCCCGGATTTCGGTTGACGGAACGCGGCAAAGCCGCTCGTGCTGACCGGCAAACGCATTCAAGGAGAATCGGCCATGGCTGAAAACGACGCCCCCTTCTTCATCGAGGACACCGACGAGACGGAGATCTCGTCCGACACCGCCGGCCTCGGCGACCTCCTCGTCACCACGCATATCCCGCTGCGCGCCGACGGATCGCTGGAGACCGGCGATATCACGACGCAGAGCGTGGCGACGCTGGAAAGCCTGAAGGCCTCGCTGGAAAAGGCCGGCAGCAGCCTTGCCGACGTGGTCCATTTGACGATCTACCTCACCGACATCACCGAGCGCCCGGCCTTCAACGAGGTCTACTGCGCCTATTTCAAGAAGCCCTATCCGGTGCGCTGCGCCGTGGGCGTCGCCGCGCTCGCCGATCCCGGCATGCGTGTCGAGGTGACGGCGATGGCGGCGCGGCGCGGGCGCGCCTGAGATCGTGCCGAACCCTGGGTCCTGGCGCGCTCGGCCCATCTTTTCCCCGGCGGCAAACGCTCTCGCAGGCGTCGCGCAATCGAAATTCATATTTTCTATAAAAATAGTGAAATAAGAAATGGCGTGCCTGCTGCCCCAGGCTTCCGCTTGTTATCCCTATCACCATCAGGGGTCTCAAGCGGAGCGGGAACGATGAACGCCCATGTCGAAAACACACGTTTCAACATTCGCGGCACCACGGCGATCGAGCAGCCGGCCGACGCCGACGCGTTGAAGGCGGCGCTGCGCACGCTCGGCGGCGGTGTCAGCATCATCACGGCCGGCGAGGGCGAGGCCCGCACCGGCGCGACCGTCACCTCGGCGACGGCGCTTTCCGTCGAGCCGGCACGCATGCTGGTTTCCCTCAACCGCTCCTCCTCCACCTGGCCCGTCGTCGAGCGCTACGGCCATCTCGGCATCAACATCGTCGGCAGCACTCACGAGGTCCTTGCCAACCAGTTCGCCGGCCGCGGCGGCCTGCGCGGCGCCGATCGCTATCGCGGGGCGGACTGGACCACCGCCGTCAGCGGTGCGCCGCTGCTGGTCGATGCCGTCGCCGCGATCGACTGCGTCGTCGAGGAAGCCATCGAACGGCACAGCCACGTCATCGTCATCGGCAAGGTTCTGGCGATCCGCCTCGGCGCCGGCCATTCGCTGCTCTACCAGGACGGCCGCTACCATGCCCTGTCCTGAAACCTGCTGAGCGGCGCCGCCGCACCGGCATCTCCATCCATGCACTGCCATACCCCGCCGCGGGCGGGATCGAGACCCCGTGGCCGACGCGGCCCTTTCCAGACGATACGAAAGGAAACACGATGACACGCAAGATCAGGCTTGGCGCCTTCCTTCCCGGCGGCGGCCAGCACGTCGCTTCCTGGCGCCACCCGGACCAGCCGGCGGACGGCGCCACCAGCTTCGAATTCCACAAGCAGCTTGCCCAGACCGCCGAGCGCGGCCTGTTCGACGCCTACTTCCTGGCGGACAACCTCGCCATCGGTTTCGGCGGCGCGCGGGAAGGCGGCAATGCCCGCGTTGCGGGCTTCGAGCCGGTGACGCTCTTCTCCGCCCTCGCGCCCTTCACGAAGAACCTCGGCTTCATCGCCACCGCCTCGACGACCTACGAGGAACCCTACAACACGGCGCGCAAATTCGCCTCGCTCGATCTCATTTCCGGCGGCCGTGCCGGCTGGAACGTCGTCACCACGACGGGCGATCCGACCGCGCAGAACTTCAACCGCGAGACCCAGCTGCCTCATGCCGCGCGCTACCGCCGTGCCGCCGAGCATGTCGAGGTGGTCAAGAAGCTCTGGGACAGTTTCGAGGACGACGCCTTCCTGCGCGACAAGGAGCGCGGCGTCTTCTACGATCCGGAAAAGCTGCATGAGAGCGACCATCGCGGCGAGCATTTCCAGGTGCGCGGACCGCTCAACGTCTCCCGTTCGCCGCAGGGCCATCCCGTCATCGTGCAGGCCGGCCAGTCGGATGACGGCCGCGGGCTTGCCGCCGCCACGGCGGAGGTGATCTTCACCGCCCACCAGCACATCGGGACGGCGCAGGAATTCTACCGTGACATCAAGGCGCGCGCCCGCGGCCTCGGCCGCAATCCGGACCATATCCTCGTCATGCCCGGCGTCTCGCCCTTCGTCGGCCGGACGCTGGAGGAGGCGCGGGAGAAATACGACCGCCTGACCGCGCTGATCGTCGAAGAGGACGGTGTCGGTCTCCTCAACGGGCTCACCGGAGGCACGCTGGACCTCAGGGGCTACGACCTCGACGGCCCGCTGCCGCCCGCCCCGCCGACCGAGGGCATGAAGAGCCGCCAGGCGCTGATCCGCCAGATCGCCGACGAGAACAATTTCACGATCCGCCAGCTCTACCAGTGGATCGCCTCCGCCCGTGGCCACTACACCATCGTCGGCACGCCCGAGACGATCGTCGACACCCTGCAGGAATGGTTCGAGAACGAGGCCGCCGACGGCTTCAACATCCTGCCGCCGTGGCTGCCCACCGCGCTCGACGATTTCGTCGACCTGGTCATCCCCGAGCTCCAGCGCCGCGGCCTGTTCCGCACCGAATACGAGGGCACGACGCTGCGCGAAAACCTCGGCCTGCCTTTCCCCGTCAACCGCTGGGCCGGCGCGCGCGCCGCCGTCCAGGCCGCCGAATAGGAGACGACCATGTCCTATGAGAACGTCAACTCCACCCTCGGCGCGGATTTTCGCCTGGCCAGCCGCCCACCGGCGACACCCAGGGTAACGGCGCGGCTGAATGCGCTTTTGCCGTCGTTCCTCGCCCGCTACGGCCTGGTGCTGGCCTTCCTGGCGCTCTGGCAGATTTCGAGCACGCAGGGCTGGGTCAATCCCGCCGTCTTCCCGCCGCTCCACATCATCGTCGCGGCCCTCTGGGACAGCCTTGCCAGCGGCGCGCTCATCGACGACATCGCCATCAGCCTCCAGCGCTCCGGCATCGCCTTTGCTGCCGCCGTCGCGATCGGCATCCCGCTCGGCCTCGTCATGGGACAGGCCAAGATCGTCGAGCAGGCGCTCGATCCGCTGCTGCAGTTCTTCCGCCAGACCTCGGCGCTCGCGCTCTATCCCGTCTTCATCCTGTTGCTCGGGCTCGGCGAAACCTCGAAGGTCTTCGTCATCTTCTGGGCGACGCTCTTCCCGATCCTGCTCGCCACGATCGGCGGCGTGAAGGAGGTCGACGGCAAGCTTGTCGAGATGGCGCGGACCTATGGCGCAGGGCGCCTGACGATCTTCCGCCGCGTCATCCTGCCGGCCTCGGTTCCCGCGATCTTCGTGGGCCTGCGCCTCTCGGCCACCACGGCGCTGCTGCTGCTCATCGCCGCCGAGATGATCGGTGCCAACAAGGGCATCGGCTTTCAGGTGATGAACGCCCAGTACAATTTCCAGATCCCGCTGATGTTCGCCGCCATCCTGCTTCTCGCCCTGCTCGGCCTCATCGCCAATGCGGTGCTGGTCCTCCTCCAGAAGAAGCTTTGCCGCTGGTCGCAGCCGAACGCCTGAACTCCTCATCCTCTTTGTCAAAGGACACCGTCATGACCTTCCATTCGAAGAAGCTTCTCCTCTCCGCCGCCTTCGCGCTCGGCCTTGCCGGCACGGCTTCCGCGGAAGACGTCAACCTGCGTTACCTCGCCAGCCAGGGCGGCCTGACCGCCCATGAGCTTGCCGCCGAACTCGGCTATTTCGAGGGAACCGGCATCACCATCGAGAATGTCGGCTATGCCGCCGGCGGCCCGGCCTCGCTGATCGCGCTCGCTTCCGGCGACGTGGAGCTCGGCAGCGCGGCCACCTCCGCCGTGCTGAACTCGATCATCAGCGGCAACGACTTCGTCGCCGCCTATCCTTCGAACGGCATCAATGCCGAGGTCCAGTCGATCTTCTACGTGCTGGAGGACAGCCCGATCAGGGAGATCAAGGACATTGCCGGCAAGAGCATCGCCGTCAACACGCTCGGCGCCCATCTCGACTACACGATCCGCGAGGCGCTGCATTCGGCCGGCCTGCCGACGGATGCGGCCAACCAGGTCGTCGTGCCCGGCCCGCAGCTCGAGCAGGTGCTGCGCTCCGGCCAGGTCGACATCTCGGCCTTCGGCTACTGGCAGACGACCTTCGAGGGCGCGGCGAGCAAGAACGGCGGCCTGCGCGCGATCTTCGGCGACACGGACGTGCTCGGCGAGATCGCCGGCGGCTTCGTGGTGCTGCGCCGCGATTTCGTCAAGGCGCATCCCGAGGCGGCGAAGACCTTCGTGGAACAGTCCGCCCGCGCGCTCGACTATGCCCGCGAACATCCCGAGGAAACCCGCAAGATCCTCGCAAAGGCCTTGCAGGAACGCGGCGAGAACCCTGACATCGCACAGTATTTCCGCGGTTACGGCGTTCGTGCCGGCGGCCTTCCGGTCGAGCGGGACGTACAGTTCTGGATCGACGTGCTGGTGCGCGAGGGCAAGCTGGAGGACGGCCAGCTCGCGGCCAAGGACGTGCTCTATTCGCCCGATGCGGCGACGAACTGAGGTCCGTCATGAGCCTTGCCCCCGCAGCGATCCGTGGAGAGGTGACGATCCGCCACCTCTCGAAATCCTACACCCTCGATGGCCGGCCGCTGCCGGTTCTCGACAACATCAACCTGAAGATCCGCTCGGGCGAGAGCCTCGCCATCGTCGGCGCCAGCGGCTCCGGCAAGACGACGCTGCTGCGCATCCTCGCCGGGCTGGAGGATGCCGACGGCGGCGAGGTGCTGATCGACGGCAAGGCCGTCTCGGGCGTCGGCGCGGAACGCGCCGTCATCTTCCAGGAGCCGCGCCTGCTGCCTTGGCTGACGGTGCTCGAAAACGTCGCCTTCGGCCTCGATACGCGCGGTGTTTCCCGCGAGGAGGCGAAAGCCCGCGCGCGGCGCTATGTCCAGCTCGTTGGCCTGCAATCCTTCGAGAACGCCTATCCGCGCCAGCTTTCCGGCGGCATGGCGCAGCGCGTCGGTATTGCCCGGGCGCTTGCCGTCCAGCCGGAGATCCTGCTGCTCGACGAACCGCTCGGCGCGCTCGATGCCATGACGAAGATCGGCATGCAGCAGGAGCTGACGCGCATCTGGCGCGACGAGGACGTGACGACCATCCTCGTGACGCACGACCTGGAGGAGGCGATCTACCTTGCCGACCGCATCCTCATCCTGCCGCGCGAGAAGAACGCCGCGCCGCGGTTGATCGAGATCGACCTGCCGCGCCCGCGCGACCGCAGCGCGCCGGAATTCGTGCGCCATCGCGAGGAACTGCTGACCCTCTTCGGCCTGCACTGACCGCGATCGCGCACGATTGCCTTTGACCCCGCCTGCTCCGGCCGATAGACGAACGTCATCCGGCCGGGCAGGCGGGCTTTTGCGTCAGGCCGCCGGGTTGGACAGGACCGTTCGAGACCGGAGGATGCCATGACCGATCTTTTCGACGCCGCGCCGCGCCCCGGCGCCATGCCGCTCGCCGCGGAGCTGCGCCCGGCGAGCCTGGACGACGTGATCGGCCAGGAGAGGATCATCGGCGAGGGCACCATGCTGCGCCGGCGCATCGCGGCCGGAAGGCTCGGCAGCATCGTGCTCTACGGCCCGCCCGGCCTCGGCAAGACGTCGATCGCGCGCGCCATCGGCAACATGCTCGGCAAGAACTTCCGCCCGCTGCATGCCGCGCACAACAACGTGGCCGACATCCGCAAGATCGCCGACGAGGCGCGCATGCGGCCGACCCTGCTCTTCGCGGACGAGGTGCATCGCTTCAGCGCGACGCAGCAGGACCATCTCCTTGCGCTCTGCGAGGAGGGCGTCGCCGACTTCATCGGCGCGACGACCGGCAATCCCTACCATACGCTGACGCCCGCGCTGATCTCCCGCTCCACCATATTGAAGCTGGAGCCGCTGATGCTGGAGGAGATGGAGGAAGTGGTGCGGCGGGGGCTTCGCCACCTTGCGGCGCGGGGCATCGCGGTGGAGCTGGAACCCGACCAACTGCGCCGCATCGCCGGCCGCTCCGGCGGCGATGCGCGTCGCGCGCTGACGGTTCTTGAAAGTCTTGCCGTCGGGCACGCGCCGGGAAAACCCGTCGTCATCACCGAGGCGATGGTCGATGAGGCCTATGCCGCCGCGCCCGTCAACCACGACCGGTCGGGCGATGCGCATTACGACGTGGTCTCGGCCTTCGTGAAATCGATGCGCGGCTCCGATCCCGATGCGACGCTCTACTGGCTTGCCCGGCTGATCCATGGCGGCGAGGACCCGCGCTACATCGCGCGCCGCATCATGATCCACGCGTCCGAGGATGTCGGCCTTGCCGACAACACGGCACTGCAGACGGCGGTGGCCGCGCTGCATGCGGTGGAGAAGATCGGCTATCCCGAGGCGCAGATCATCCTCGCCCATGCCGCCCTGCACGTCGCCCGGGCGCCGAAGTCGAACTCCGCCTGCCGCGGCATTTCGCTTGCGCTCGCCCATGTGGCGAAAGAGGCGCCGTCGGCGGTGCCGATGCATCTGCGCGACGCGCATTACAAAGGGGCGGCGGCGCTCGGCCATGTCGGTTATGCCTTCCCGCATGACGACGGACGGGGCTGGAGCGAGCAGGTCTACGCGCCGGACGTTCCGCGCGGCGCCTTCTACCAGAGCGACGCCCGCGAGGCGGGGACCTTCGAGCGGCGGGCCGACGAGCATTGGGACCAGATCACCGGCCGGCCGACGCCGCGCCGCTTCGGCGAGAAACGCTAACGGCTAAGGTCCGGTGAGGCCGGCCCGGACGCGGTTGACGACCGTCCAGGCGAGCAGCACACAGGCCATCGGCTGGATGTGCCATGTCCAGGCCGGCAGCGTGCCGAAACCGGCGACGAGCGCGCCGAGGGCGCCGAAGAGGAGGGCCCGGTCGCTCTTGCCCATCGGCCCCTCGTAGCTGCGGCCGTTGCCATGGGCGACGCCGAGCACGCCGGCGAACTCCGTCAGCGCCGAAAGGAAGACGATGGCCGTGAACCACGGCAGGGAAAACGGCGCCACCAGCGCGAAGGGCAGGTAGAGCGCGGCATCGGAGACGACATCGGTGATCTCGTTGAGATAGCCGCCGAGCGGGCTCTTCTGGCCGTGTTCGCGGGCGAGCATGCCGTCGATGGCGTTGAGCCCCATGCGCAGCAGCATCCAGACGGGAACGAGCGCGAAAAGGGCGGGCGTCGGATTGACGAGGAGCAGCGCGCCGATCCCCACCGAGACGAGCGCGGCGATCAGCGTCACCTGGTTGGCCGTGACACCCATGGCCGCAAGCCGTCCCACCAGGGGACGAAGCAGGTTCTGGAAGGATGATTTCAGTTTATAGATCGACATGTCAGCTCGAATCCGCTCGATTGCGTGCAACAAAAGAGGATGCAAACGGCATGAAATCAACTGCAAACATGCGTCCTCATCCGTATAGGTGCTGAGGTTTCCGCAGGAGAGATGACAGCATGATCGAATCCGCCTTTGCGAGCCATGACGGCGTGGAGCTTTTCTACCGTGCCTGGCCCGCCCGGTCCGGCGCGGCGAAGGGCGCGGTCGTTCTGCTGCACCGCGGCCATGAGCACAGCGGCCGGGTGGCGCATATTGTCGAGGAGCTCGGGCTCGACGACTTCGCCTTCTACGCGTGGGATGCGCGCGGCCATGGCCGGTCGCCCGGCGAGCGCGGCCATTCGCCGTCCTTCGCCCATTCGGTGCGCGATCTCGATTGCTTCGTCCGCCATATAAGCGAGACCGGCGGCTTTTCCATGGACCAGGTCGCCGTCGTCGCCCAGAGCGTCGGCGCCGTGCTGGCCTCCACCTGGGTTCATGACTATGCGCCTAATATCCGTGCGCTGGTGCTGGCCTCGCCGGCCTTCGACGTGAAGCTCTACGTACCCTTCGCCAAGGAGGGCATCGCGCTCTCGCAAAAGCTCAAGGGCACGTTCTTCGTCAATTCCTACGTCAAGGCCCGTTTCCTGACGCATGATCCGCAGCGCATCGCCTCCTTCGAGGCCGATCCGCTGATCACCCGCCCCATCGCCTCCAACATCCTCCTGGAACTCTACGAGGCGGCGGATCGGGTGGTCGCCGATGCGCGCGCCATCACGGTGCCGACGCAGCTTCTCGTCTCCGGCAGCGATTTCGTCGTGCGCCATGCACCGCAGCACCGCTTCTTCGAAAATCTCGGCAGCACGATCAAGGAGCGCCATGTGCTGCCCGGCTTCTACCACGACACGCTCGGCGAGCGGGACCGGGCGAAGGCGCTCGAAAAGGTGCGGACCTTCCTCCTCCAGCGTTTCGCCGAACCGCCCGTTGTGGCCGACCTGCGGCGCGCGCATCTTTCCGGCCATACCCGCGACGAGGCCGACCGGCTGGCGACGCCGCTCTCGCTGTTTTCCCCGCGCGGGCTCTACTGGGCGCTGACGCGCGCCTCGATCCGCCTCGGCGGCCTCTTTTCCAGGGGCATCGAGACGGGTTTGCGCACCGGCTTCGATTCCGGCTCCACGCTCGACTATGTCTATGAGGACGAGGCCCGGGGCCTTGGCCCCGGCGGGCGGCTGATCGACCGGCAGTTCCTCGATGCGATCGGCTGGCGCGGCATCCGCCAGCGCAAGGTCCATCTGGAGGCGCTGATCGGCAAGGCGCTGGCGCGCCTGAAGGCCGAGGGGCGGCCTCTGCGCGTGCTCGACATCGCCGCCGGCCACGGGCGCTACGTACTCGATGCGGTCGCGGCGTCCGAGGTAAAGCCGGAGAGCATCCGCCTGCAGGACTATTCGCCGATCAACGTGGAGAAGGGCACGGCGCTGATCACTGATCGCGGCCTCTCGGACGTGGCGGAGTTCCACCGGGCGGACGCCTTCGACACGGAAGGGCTTGCCGCGATCGCCCCGCGGCCGACGCTTGCGATCGTTTCCGGCCTCTACGAACTCTTCCCGGACAATGCCCTGATCGAGGCCTCGCTGGCCGGCCTCGCGCGGGCGATGGAGCCGGGGGCGCTGCTCCTCTATACCGGCCAGCCCTGGCATCCGCAGCTTGAGATGATCGCCCGGGCGCTGACCTCGCATCGCGGCGGCGAGGCCTGGATCATGCGCCGGCGCACCCAGCAGGAGATGGACCAGCTCGTGGCGGCCGCCGGCTTCCGCAAGGTCGAGCAGCGTATCGACAAATGGGGCATCTTCACCGTCTCGCTGGCCGAGCGCATCTGAGGCGGCCATGGGGGAGGGCGTCGCATCTTTCCTTGCCGTCGATCGCCGCGCGGTTTTTCGCGCGGCAGCGCTCTGGCTCGCCGTCCTGGCGCCGTTCTTCTACCTGACCTACGGCTTTTCCAACTGGCTGGCCGCGCAGCGGGCGGACGTGCCGAATGTCGCGTTCGGCTGGGAGCGGCACATCCCCTTCCTCGCCTGGACGATCCTGCCCTACTGGTCGATCAACGCCTTCTATGCGCTCTCGCTCTTCGTCAACGAGACGCCGGCGGAGGTCGGCCGGCTGGCGCGGCGCTACCTCACGGCACAGGTCGTCGCCGTCCTCTGCTTCATCGCCTTTCCGCTGCAGGCGATCTTCGTGCGGCCGGAGACGCATGGTCTGCCGGGCTTCCTGTTCGACGTGCTCGGCGGCTTCGACAAGCCGTTCAACCAGGCCCCCTCGCTGCATGTCGCCCTGCTGGTGATCATCTGGGATCACTGGCGCGGGCGACTGCGGGGAATGACGCTGGCGGTCTGGCATGCCTGGAGCTTTCTGATCGGCGTCTCTGTCCTCACCACCTGGCAGCATCACAGCATCGATATCCCGACCGGCGCGCTGCTCGGCCTCTTCGCCCTCTGGCTGTTTCCGGCCGGCCGGCCGTCGCCGCTGGCAGGGTTTCGCCTGACGGTCGATCCGAAGGCGCGGCGGCTCGCCGTCTGTTATGGCGCCGGTGCGCTGGTCTTCCTGTTCCTTGCGGTGTGGACGACGTTCGGCTCCGGGGCGGGGTTGCTGCTGCTCTGGCCGGCGCTTGCCCTCGCCATCGTCGCGCTCGCCTATGCCGGCGCCGGGCCGGATGTGTTCCAGAAAAGGGGCGATGGCCGCATCAGCTTCGCAAGCCGCTGGCTGCTGATGCCCTACAGGCTGGGGGCGCGGGTGAATGCCTGGTGGTGGACGCGGCGCCTGCCTGATGCCGTCGAGATCGCCGACGGCGTCTTTCTCGGCCGGGTGCCGACGCGGCGTGCCCTTTCGACCTATGCCGCCGTCATCGACATGACGGCAGAGCTGCCGGGCCTTGCCGTTCCCGGCCTTTCCTGGCGCGCCTTCCCGGCGCTCGATCTGCTGCCCCTCTCCGCCGCCCGCATCCGCGAGGCGGCGCTCGCCGCGGAGGAGGCGGGGCGGCATGGGCCGGTCCTCGTCTGCTGCGCGCTCGGCTTCCAGCGCAGCGCGCTCGTCGCCGCCTGCGTCCTGATGCGGACGGGGCTTGCCACCAGCGCCGCCGCGGCCGTCGTCCAGATCAAGGCGAAGGGGCGGCCGGTGCATCTTGCGCTGGAAACCTATGCCGCGATCGAGGAGGCGGCGCGATGACGGACTGGCGGGCGATCGTCGCGGATGCCATCCGGCGCCTCCGGCGCAACGGCCTTGCCGGCGGCGCGGCGGCGCTGCTGATCCTCGCCGCCGCGCCGCCGACGGCCGGCGCCCATGGTTTTTCCGGGCCGCTCGCCTGGGGGCTGCTGCTCGCCTCCTGCCTCGTGCCGCTGGCGTTTTCGGTGCATCTCCTGTTCGATGCCGCGCTGTTCCGGCTTGCCGCCTCCCATGACGGGGAAGCGGTGGGCCTTGCGGCCATCGACGACGTTCTGGCGCGCATGGGGCTTCGCGCCCGGGGCGGCGTTTCGGCAACGCTGCCGGAGCGCCTCCGGGGATGCCGGCGGCTCCTCTGGCTGCAGCGGATCGCATTGGCGGTCGCCGTCGCGCTCTACCTCATCCTGCTCCTTGACGGGATGGAGGGAGGCGGGGCATGAGCGCGAACGGCGCATCCCTGTTGCAGACGGTATCCGGCGCGGTGCTCGCCGGCCTTTCGCGCGCTGTCACCGGCGTGCGGCCGATCTGGGCCGGCTCGGCGCCCTACGGCCGGCAACGCATCTATTTCGCCAACCATGCGAGCCATGGCGATTTCATCCTGGTCTCCACCTGCCTGCCCTTTGCCGAACGCCGCCGCACGGCCGCCGTCGCCGGGGCGGACTACTGGAATGCCGGCCCGATCCGCCGCTTCATTTCCGGCAGGATGCTGCGCACGGTGCTCGTCGAGCGCAACTGGGTGGAGCGCACCGCCGATCCGATGCAGGTGATGCTCGCCGCGCTCGATGCGGGCCAGTCCCTGATCTTCTTTCCCGAGGGCACGCGCAACATGACGGAGGAGCCGCTCCTGCGCTTCCGCTCCGGCCTCTACAATCTCGCGGCGCTTCGCCCGGATGTCGAGCTGGTGCCCTGCTGGATCGAGAACATGTCGCGCGTCCTGCCGAAGGGTGCGCTCCTGCCGGTCCCGCTGCTCTGCCGCGTCGTCTTCGGCGCCCCGCTGGTGCTTCAGGCCGGGGAGGAGCGGAAGGCCTTCCTCGAGCGCGCCCGCGCGGCGCTTCTTGCCCTTGCGCCCCGAAAGGATGGAACCCGCTGATGAGCGACGACACGCGTCTTTTCCTCGGCCTCGTCTCGGTGCTCGTCATCGCGAGCCTCGTTGCCGGCGTGCTTTCCTGGCGCAGCGAGAAACCGCTGCCGGCGACGCTCGAAAACCTCAATGCCCGCATCAAGGCCTGGTGGATCATGGTGGCAGGCATCAGTGTCGCCTTCCTGTTCGGCACGGGCGGCGTGATCCTGCTTTTCGCTTTCGTCTCCTTCGCGGCGCTGCGCGAATACGTCACCCTCACCAACACGCGCCACGCCGACCGCTGGACGCTGCTCGGCATGTTCCTGATCATCGTGCCGGCACAGTACTACCTGATCTGGATCGACTGGTACGGGCTCTATTCGATCTTCATCCCCGTCTACTGCTTCCTCGCCATGCCGGCGCTGACGGCCATGCGCGGCGACACGTCCCGCTTCCTCGAACGGGTCAGCGAGCAGCAATGGGGCATCATGCTGTCGGTCTATTGCATCAGCCATGTGCCGGCGCTGGTCACGCTGCCCATTCCCGGCAACGAGGGGCGGGGCCTGCTGCTCATCGCCTTCCTCATCGCCACCGTGCAGGGCAGCGACGTGCTGCAGTACATTTTCGGAAAGCTCTTCGGCAGGCACAAGGTCGCGCCGAGCATTTCGCCGTCGAAGACCTGGGAAGGGCTGGTCGGCGGCATTGCCAGCGCCTCGCTGCTCGGTGCCGGGCTCTACTGGCTGACGCCGTTCTCGCCGCTCGAAGCCGGCGGGCTCGCGGCGCTCGCCTGCATCATGGGCTTCTTCGGCGGCCTCGTCGCCTCCGCCATCAAGCGCGACCGCGGGGTGAAGGACTGGGGCCACATGATCGAGGGCCATGGCGGCATGCTCGACCGCGCCGACAGCCTCGTCTTCGCCGCCCCCGTCTTCTTTCACATCGTGCGTTACGCCTGGACGTAACCAGCGGCGTCTGCCCATCGGCGGGAGCCTGCCGAGACGGGCCGAGGCGCCGAGGCCGCGGGAAAACGTCGCGCTCAGCCGGTACGCGCAGCCTTCATGCGCCGGCGGCCACCGACATGTCCGGCGGCATCGGTGGCAGCACGGCGCGCCAGCCCCGGCCGGCAGTGGAAATGGCGGCGCTCGGCGGCAAGTTGCGCTCGCCCGGCGTTTCGGGCATTGATGCCGCGCTGCCATCGCCGATCGGCGCGGAACGCGCCGGTTTCATCCTCTCGGCTTTCGGCAAAACCAATCTGTGATCAACACCATGGGAGATTTTTCATGATCCAGCGTATCAAGCCCGGCAAGCGCTTCTGCCAGGCCGTCGTCGTCAACGGCGTCGTCACCACGGCCGGCGTCACCGGCAGCGGTGCCGACACGACCGCCCAGACCCGCGACATCCTGGCCACGATCGACGGCCTTCTGGCCGAGGCCGGTACTTCCAAGGCCAAGCTGATCAGCGCCAACATCTGGCTGCGCGACATCGCCCATTTCGCCCAGATGAACGACGTCTGGGACCAGTGGGTCGACCCGGACAACCTGCCGGTCCGCGCAACGGTCGAGGCCCGCCTCGCCGCGCCGGAACTGCTGGTCGAAATCCAGGTCACCGCACTCGTCTGAACCGCGCGGCGACCCGTTCGCGGGTGAAGACGTGGGGGCCGCGCGCATGCGGCCCTTGCAACTTTGACGATGCTCTTCAAGCCGGGGTCTGGCAACGGACTGGCCCGAAGGCGCGGCTGGGCACCATCGCCCCGGCGGTGGACAACCCACGCTACGCCCTACCGGCGCCAGGCCCGCCACCGACCTCAACCGCCCGCTGGTCTCCAGCAGGCGCGCCCGGTCTACGGGTGCGAACCCCAAGCGTGCCACGAAAGCCCGCCACGTTCGCACGACCCCTTTGGCGTTGAAATTCCACGTTCTTCCGCTCCATGCTCCACACACGTCCGGACAATCCCGCCCGGTGTCACCCTTCCCGCACATCCAGGACTTCCAGCTCAGACAAATCCGTGGTTTACAAGAGGCTAGGTCACCTCCCTGCGGAGGTGTGGATTGAAACGACGAAGGTCACGCGATGGCGAAAGCGGCCGGGGGGCATCTCCCTGAGGAGGTGTGTATTGAAGCTGGGTGACGTCGAGATAGGCCTCGTCGAGCGACAGATCGCCTCCTTGCGGAGGGGCAGGGATTGAAACGTCTCGAGGAAGCGGGATTTGGCGTAGAGGTTCCTGCCGTCTCTGTATTGGAGCTGTCCGAAAACGGCGGAGCCGGAAATGTGCGCCGATGAAGGCGGCTGCCCTTTAGGCCGGAGCGGGCGGATGCGCGCTCCGGCGTGTCGGCCGTCAGGCCGGCTTCAGCACGTCGGCTAGCGCGTCCACCAGCATGTCGGCGTTCTCGCGGGAGAAGACGAGGGGCGGGCGGATTTTCAGGATGTTGGCGTTGGGGCCGGAGGCGCTGATCAGGACGCGGCGGGCGCGCAGGCCGTTGACGATGCGGGTCGTCAGGGCGGCATCGGGCTGTTTCGTCGCGGGGTCGGCGACGATCTCGACGCCGATGAAGAAGCCGGAGCCACGGATGTCGCCGAGGGCCGGGTGGAGGCGGGCGAGGCCTTTCAGGCCGTCCATCAGGTACTGGCCGACCTCCAGCGCGTTCTGCTGCAGGCCTTCCGTCCGGATCGTGTCGAGCACGGACTTGCCGGCGGCGGCCGCGACCGGATTGCCGCCGAAGGTGTTGAAGTAGCGGGCGCGGGGACCGAACTCGGCGACCACGTCCGGGCGCAGCACGATGCCGGCCATCGGGTAGCCGTTGCCCATCGGCTTGCCGATCGTCACCATGTCGGGGGAGACGCCGTGGCGCTCGAAGCCCCACATGGCCTCGCCGGTACGGCCGAAGCCGGGCTGCACCTCGTCGGCGACGAAGAGGCCGCCCGCGGCATGGATCGCATCCACCGCCGGCTTCAGGAAGCCTTTCGGACCGGCGAAGATGCCGTCGCTGGAAAAGATCGTGTCGGTGATCAGCATGGCCGGCTTGATGCCGTGGCGCTTCAGGTCGGCTATGGCGGCGCTGACGTCGCGGCCGAATTTCTCCATCATCTCTTCCGGCGAATGGCGGTAGCTGTCCGGCGCCGGCACGGTGCGCACATGGGTCCCGAGCGTCACCGCCTCGCCGAGCGAGGGGGAGAATTCGGCGACCGCGCTCGTCAGGCCGTGATAGGCGAGTTCCGTCGCGATGATGCCGGTGCCGCCGGTGACGAATCGGGCGATGCGCACGGCAAGGTCGTTGGCCTCGCTGCCGGTGCAGGTGAACATGGCCTGGCTGAGGTCGCCGGGGAAGGTGGCGGTCAGCGCCTCGGCATAGTCGACGATGCCTTCGTGCAGGTAGCGCGTATGGGTGTTGAGCACGGCGGTCTGGCGGGTGATCGCCTCCACGACGCGCGGATGGCAATGGCCGACCGAGGCGACGTTGTTGTAGGCGTCGAGATATCTTTCGCCCGCAGCGTCATAGAGGAAGACGCCTTCGCCGCGCACGAGGTGCAGCGGCTTTTCGTAGAACAGGCGATAGGCGGGGCCGAGCACCTTTTCCCGGCGGGCGATCAGCGCCCGTTCGGCCTCGCTGAGCCGTTCGAAATCCTCGCGCGAAAATGCATTCACCATCGACATGATCAGGCCTCGGAAAGGTTGGGCACGAGCCTCTTCAGCCCGGCGGGGGTGAAATCGCCTATGTTCTGCAGGCCGCGCCAGGCGGTGGCGTGGTTGCGCATGATGTAGTCCCGGTTTTCCGGGAAGCGGGCGGAGCGCCATTCGGCGATGATGACCGACATGGCCAGCCGGCAGCGCGTCAGGAGCGGCAGCAGTTCGATCTCGCCGGGCTCCAGCGCGCGCGCCGACAGGAAACCGGCGAGGAAGGCGCCGGTGCGCGCCGCCCAGTTGTCCGTCGCGAGATGGTAGGAGAGGGCGACGGCGAGGTCGTTGACCAGCGGCGCATGCACCATGTCGCCGAAATCGATGATGCCCACCACCCGCGTCGGCTCCGTCGGATCGAGCAGGATGTTGTGCGGGTTGAAGTCGTTGTGGATGATCTGCCGCCGCGTGAGGCCGGTGATGGCGGGAAGGGCGCGCTCGAATTCGGCGAGCACGGTTTCCACCTGTGCCCGCCGCTCGGGCGCGACATGGTCGACGACCGCGCAAAGGTCGAGCGTGTGGGAGATGTCCCACATCAGCTTTCCGGCCGGCGGGCGACCGTCGTAGTCCGCAAGGCCGAGGCCGAGTTCGGCGAGCGCGCGGCCGACATTGCGGCTCTGCGCCTCGGAGACGGGCGTGCGGTACTGCAATTCGCCGTCGAGGAAGGTGAGGAGGCGCATGATGCGCGGGCCGTCGGCGGTGGCAAGCGCATGGCTCGGCGCGCCCGCTTTCGTCGGAACGAGCCGCGGCACGGGCACGGCCGGGGCGGCGACGGCAAGGTGCAGCAGCGCGCCGTCCTGGAATTCCAGCGCCGCGGGGTCCTCCGCCGGGTTGGCGATCTTCAGGACGAAATCGGTGCCGTCCGACCTTGTGAAGAGGAACGTCTCGTCCCGTTCGCTGGAAAGCCGTTTCACTGCGCCGGAGAGGCCATAAACCGCGGCGACGGCGGCCTCGGCATCGGGGAGCGCCGTTATGCTCCAGGTTGCCGACATCGAATCCGTCTTCTTGGTTGCCGGCGCTGGCTGCGTCATGCTTGCTCCCTGGAGCATTTCCGCCTCTCTTCGAATCGCGAAAACGCTCTGTTTGTTTACGCAATTCCAGCCGCAAAACCGCTTCGCACTTTTGCTGGAATTGCTCCAGGCGCGGTTTCCCGCTGGTTTCGCCGCTCCTTCCGCGTCGCGTGGCCGATGGCGGCACCGGTGACATTGCCTCCATACGGCGTTTGGCGGATGATGCACGCGGCAGGTGATACTTGAAACACGTCAAAAAAGATGCATCAAGTATCTTGTTACTCGATTTTGCGGATCAGTGCCATGGCTGAATTCACGACACTGGAACACGAAAACCTCAACAGCGTCGTCTATGGCGCGCTGTGCGACGCGCTGATGCAGGGCCGGTTCCAGCCCGGCGACCGGCTGAAGATCCGGGACCTCGCAGAACAGTTCGGCACCAGCGTCACGCCGATCCGCGACGCCATCCTGCGGCTGGCCAATGACGAGGCGATCACCTTCCGCTCGCCGCGCGACATCCGCATTCCGGGCCTCAGCGAAAGCCGCTACCGGGAAATCCGGGCGATCCGCATCCGGCTGGAGGGGCTGGCGGCGGAAACCGCCGCGCAGGTGGCGACCAGCGCGGATATCCAGGCGCTGGAGCAGATCCTGCGGGAAAACGAGCAGGCAATCGCGGCCGGGGACCGGTTGAAGGGCACACAGCTCAACCAGGCCTTTCACTTCCTGCTGCCGCAGATCGCCGGGCTTCCGGTGCTGACGACCATCCTGCGGCGGCTCTGGCTGCAGATGGGGCCGCACATTTCGGACGCCTACATCGCCGGCGGCCGGGCGATGATCGATCATCACTATCCGGTCGTGGAAGCGCTGAAGCGCCACGATCCGGCGGCGGCCTCGATGGCGATCGTCGACGATATCCTGCTCGGCGGCAAGCCGATCCTGGAGCGCATCGAAGGGGTCGGGGCGCGGGAGGCGCGCCGGGCATAGCCTTTCACGCGGGAGGGCTTGCAATTCGGAAATGGCCTATTACGATGTATCAAGCATCAATGGAGATCGCTTATGACCGAAGAACGCCGCTACATGCTGCTGACGGGAGCGAGCCGCGGCATCGGCCATGCGACGGTCAAGCTTTTCCAGTCGAAGGGCTGGCGTATCCTGACCGTCTCCCGCCAGCCCTTTTCCGAGGAATGCGCCTGGCCGTCCGCCCGTGAAAGCCATATCCAGGCGGACCTTGCCGACCTTTCGCAGATCGACCGGCTGGCCGCCACGGTGCGCGAGCGGCTGCCGAACGGCCGGCTGCACGCGCTCGTCAACAATGCCGGCATTTCGCCGAAGGGGCCGGGCAGGAGCCGCCTCGGCGTGCTCGATACGGATGCCGACGTCTGGACGCAGGTGCTCAATGTCAACCTCGTCTCGACGGCGCTGATCGCCCGCGCGCTGATGCCGGAGCTGGAAGCGGCGAAGGGCTCGATCGTCAACGTCACGTCGATCGCGGGTTCCCGCGTGCATCCCTTCGCGGGCGTCGCCTATGCGGCCTCCAAGGCGGCGCTGGCCTCGCTGACGCGCGAGATGGCGCATGAATTCGGCCGCCGCGGCGTGCGGGCCAATGCGATTGCGCCGGGGGAGATCGAGACCTCGATCCTCTCGCCGGGAACCGACGAACTGGTGGCGGCGGAAGTGCCGATGCGGCGGCTCGGCGAGCCGCGGGAAGTCGCGGAAACCATCTATTTCCTCTGCACCGAGCCGTCCTCCTACATCAACGGCGCGGAAATCCACATCAACGGAGGGCAGCACGTCTGACGACCGTCAAGCGGGGAAAATATCCCGTTGACCAGGAAGACCCGGAATGCATCAATCGGCCGTAACGCCCAGGGGAAAGGGCGCGACGACCGGAGAGGCTGCAAGCACCGCCGACAGGCCAAAGGCCGGGGCGCGCCGGCAGTCCGACAAAGGATCGTCATCGGGGCCGGGCCATCCGGTTCCTTCACAAACGAAGAAAAGGGGAGTGCAATGAAGACTGTCTTTCAATCCGGAATGCTCACGGCCGCGGCCATCGTGCTGTCGGCAGGCCTTGCCGCGCCGTCGCTCGCGCGCGACCTCACCATCGTCTCCTGGGGCGGCAACTACCAGGACGCGCAGCGCGACATCTACTTCAAGCCCTTCGCCGAAAAGTCCGGCAAGCCGGTGCTCGACGAAGCCTGGGACGGCGGCATCGGCGTCATCCAGTCGAAGGTCAAGGCCGGCGCGCCGAACTGGGATGCCGTGCAGGTGGAGGCGGAAGAGCTGGCGCTCGGCTGTGCCGACGGCCTCTACGAGAAGATCGACTGGGACAAGATGGGCGGCAAGGACAGGTTCCTCGACAGCGCGGTCAATGACTGTGGCGTCGGCGCGATCGTCTGGTCCACGGCGATCGCCTATGACGGCGACAAGCTGGCGGAAGGACCGACCTCCTGGGCGGACTTCTGGAACGTCGAAAAGTTCCCGGGCAAGCGCTCGCTGCGCAAGGGGCCGAAATACACGCTCGAATTCGCGCTGCTCGCCGATGGTGTCTCCAAGGACGAGCTCTATGACGTGCTCGGCACGGAAGAGGGCGTCGAACGTGCCTTCAAGAAGCTCGACGAATTGAAGGCGAACATCGTCTGGTGGGAATCGGGCGCCCAGCCGCTGCAGTTCCTCGCCTCCGGCGAAGTGGCGATGACGTCGGCCTATAACGGCCGCATCACCGGCATCAACCGCACGGAAGGCAAGAACTTCAAGGTCGTCTTCCCGGGCAGCATCTACGCCGTCGACAGCTGGGTCGTGCTGAAGGATGCGGAGAACAAGGACGCCGCGCAGGACTTCATCGCCTTTGCCAGCGAGCCCGACAACCAGGCGAAGCTGCCGGAATTCGTGGCCTACGGCCTGCCGGTCAAGGAAGCGGCGGCCAAGGTTCCGGCCGAGTTCGCCAAGGACCTGCCGACCGATCCGGCCAACATGACGGACTCGATCGCCCTCGATGTCGATTTCTGGATCGACAATGCGGAAACGCTGACCCAGCGCTTCAACGCCTGGCTGGCGCAGTAAGGCTGCTGCTTGCGGGGCGGAAATGCCCCTCATCCCGCTGCCGCGACTTTCTCCCCGCAGGCGGGGAGAAGGCAATTGCGGCAAGGCTCGGGCCTAAACAGGCGCGCAGGCATATGTTGAGGAAAACGGCGCAACATCCCCCTCTCCCCGCTTGCGGGGAGAAGGTCGCGGCAGGCGGATGAGGGGTGCTTGCCCGCCAGCGACCGTTCCGATGGAGAATGACCTTGGCCGAATTCATCCGTTTCGACCGCATCACCAAATTCTACGGCCCGCTCTGCGTGGTCGAAAATCTCGATCTCGGCATCGACAAGGGCGAGTTCGTCAGCCTGCTCGGCCCGTCCGGTTCCGGCAAGACGACGCTTTTGATGATGCTCGCCGGTTTCGAGCAGCCGACATCGGGCAACATCCTGCTCGATGGCACCGCGATCAACGACGTGCCGACCCACAGGCGGGACATGGGCGTCGTCTTCCAGAGCTACGCGCTCTTCCCGCACATGTCGGTCGGCGAGAACGTCGCCTTTCCGCTGCAGATGCGCGGCGTGGGCAGGGCGGAGATCGAGGGGCGCGTCAAGCGGGCGCTGGACATGGTACAGCTTTCGGCCTTCGCCGACCGGCGCCCCTCGCAGCTTTCCGGCGGCCAGCAGCAGCGCGTGGCGCTGTCGCGCGCGCTGGTCTTCGAGCCGCGCGTCGTGCTGATGGACGAGCCGCTCGGCGCGCTCGACAAGCAATTGCGCGAGCAGATGCAGCTCGATATCCGCGACCTGCACCGCCGCCTCGGCCTGACGATCGTCTTCGTCACGCACGACCAGTCGGAGGCGCTGACCATGTCGGACCGCGTCGCCGTCTTCAACAAGGGCAGGATCGAGCAGATCGGCACGCCCCGGCAGGTCTATGACGAGCCGGCGACGCGCTTCGTCGCCGAATTCATCGGCGAGACCAACCTGGTCGAGGGCGTCGTCGAGGCGGTCGAGGGGGAGGAGGCGACCGTGCGCCTGCCGTCCGGGGCGCAGATCGTCTCGGCGGTTTCCGGCAGCGTCTCCTCCGGCCAGCCCGTCTTCCTTTCCATCCGGCCGGAGCGGGTCGATCTCAGCGAGACGCGGGGCGATGCGCGCAACTGCCTGGAAACGGAGGTCACCGACAGCGTCTATCAGGGCGATCACCTGCGCGTGCAATTGCAGAACGCCGCCCATCCGCTGATCGCCAAGCTCGGCCGCCGGTCGCGTGAATTCCCGCCGGGCACGCGGGTCTATGCGGGCTTTTCGGCCGGTGACTGCCGGGTTATCGCGCCATGAGCGCGGGCTCCTCCCGGACCGGCCGGTCGCTCCTCCTGCTGGCGCCGCTGCTTCTCTTCCTCGTCGGCTTCTTCGTCTGGCCGCTGATCAGCATGATGTCGCAGGCCGTGTCGGATCCGGCCGTGCTGCGCCTCCTGCCGCGCAGCGCCGAGGTGCTGGCCGACTGGGATCGCGCCTCGCCGCCGACCATGCCCATGCAGGCGGCGCTGATGGAAGACCTCAAGGCCGTCGACGACGACCAGGCGCTCGGCGACATGGTGCGCCGCCTCAACAGCGCCCGCTCCGGCTTCCGCACGCTGATGGCGAAGACGACGAGCGCGCTGGACGACACGGCCAATCCGCCCGCCGACCTCGTCTCCATCGACCAGCGCTGGGAACGACCGGAATTCTGGCTGGCGATCGCCGATGCGCTGTCGCCCTATACCGACCGCAACCTGCTCGCCGCCGTCGATCTCGGCCGCAATGCCGCGGGCAGCATCGAGCATCTGCCGGCCGACCAGTCCGTCAACCGGGTTATCCTCGTGCGGACCTTCTGGATCGCCGCGCTCGTCACCTTCGCCTGCGCCTGCATCGGTTTTCCCTACGCGATCATCGCCGCCTCGCTGACCGGCTGGAAGCGCGACCTGATGCTCGGCGCCGTGCTGCTGCCGCTCTGGACCTCGCTCCTGGTGCGCACCGCCGCCTGGTTCATCCTCCTGCAGGAACAGGGGCTCATCAACGATCTCCTGCGCTGGCTGCGCATCATCGACGCGCCGCTGCCGCTGATCTTCAACCGCACCGGCGTCATCATCGCCATGACCCATGTGCTGCTGCCCTTCATGGTGCTGCCGATCTATTCCGTGCTGATCACCATTCCGAAGAACCTGATGCCGGCCGCCGCCTCGCTCGGCGCGCCGCCCTGGCGAGCGTTCCTGCGCGTGCTTCTGCCGCTCAGCCTGCGCGGCGTCGCCTCCGGCAGCCTGCTCGTCTTCATCTCGGCGATCGGCTACTACATCACGCCGGCGCTGATCGGCGGGCCGGGCGACCAGATGATCTCGTCCATCATCGCCTTCTACGCCACGGGCTCGGCGAACTGGGGCATGGCCGGCGCGCTCGGCGTCGTGCTGCTCGTCGCGACGCTGCTGCTCTACAGCGTCTATGCGCGGCTCTCCGCCGATGAACCGGGGAGGCGATAGGCCATGCCGATGAAGCTCGCCAAGTCCGTTTTCGCCGCGCTGACGATCCTCTTCCTCGTCGCGCCGCTCATCGCCATCCTGCCGCTCGCCTTCACCTCGAGCGTCATCCTCACCTATCCGGTCCCCTCCTGGTCGCTGCGCTGGTTCGAGGAGCTGTTCACCGCCGATGCCTGGCGGCGGGCGATCGTCAACAGCCTGATCATCGGCACCGGCACGACGCTGCTCGCCACGGTGCTCGGCACGGCAGCCTCGCTGGGGCTTCGCAACCGGCTCCTCTTCTTCCGCGGCTCCATGCGCACGCTCTTCCTGCTGCCGATGGTGGTGCCGGCGGTCGTGCTCGGCGTCGGCATGCAGGTGCTGCTCGCCGGCTTCGGCCTGACGAACAGTTATGCCGGCGTGATCATCGCCCATACGGTCGTCGCCGTGCCCTTCGTGGTGGTCAGCGTCACCGGCGCGCTCGCCGGCATCGACGAGCGGGTGGAGCTTGCGGCCCAAAGCCTGGGCGCATCGCCCGCCACGGTCTTCCGGCGCGTGACGCTGCCGCTCGCCATGCCGGGCGTGCTCTCGGGCGCGGTGCTCGCCTTCGCCACCTCGCTCGACGAGGTGGTGCTGACGCTCTTCGTCGCCGGTCCCAACCAGCGCACGCTGGCCCGGCAGATGTTCTCCAGCATCCGCGAGAACATCAGCCCCGCCATCGCCGCCGCCGCCTTCCTCTTCATCGCCGCGACCGTCGTGATCGGCCTCATCGTGGTGCTGTCGCGCTCCATGCTGGCGAAGCGGCGCTAGGCCGTTCGCTTCAGCGCATCGGCGAGGACCTGGTAGACGCGCGGTTCCAGCATGTGCGCCACGTTGAAGCGCATGAATCCGGCGGCGCTCTGCGACACGCTGAAGACGTTGCCGGGGGCGAGCACGAGGCCTTCGGCAAGGGCGGCCTGCGCGACCTCGCCGGAATCGAGCCCCTCCGGCAGCCGGCACCAGAGGTTGAAGCCGCCGCGCGGCTGGAGCCAGGGCGTGATGCCGAGTCGCGAAAGCCGCTCCGCCACCTCGCGCCGGGCGCGCACCAGCTTGCGGCGCAGCTCTTCCATGTGCTTGCGGTAGCCGCCGCCGGCGAGCATATGGGCGATGATCTCGCTGGAGATCGGGCTCGGCCCGCCGAAATTGGTGGCGATCTGCAGGTCGACCAGCCCCTCGACCCAATCCGGCCGCGCCGCGATATAGCCGCAGCGCGCGGAGGCGGAGAGCGTCTTGGAGAAGCTGCCGATGCGGATGACGCGGTCGAGCCCGTCGAGCGCGGCAAGCCGGGTGGAGGGCTCCGGCTCGAAATCGGCAAAGATGTCGTCCTCGACGATGATCGTCTCGCTGCCGGTGGCCGCGTTGAGCAGGCGGTGCGCCACCTGCGGCGACAGGGTCGCGCCCGTCGGGTTGTGGATGGCCGAGTTGGTCACGTAGAGCCGCGGCCGCTCCGCCGCGAGCACGGCCTCGAAGGTCGCGATGTCGGGGCCCGACGGCGTATAGGGCACGCCGACGACCGTCACCTGATGCGCCTTCAGCAGCGCCTGGAAATTGAAGTAGCAGGGATCGTCCACCAGCACCGTGTCGCCGGGGCGCAGCAGGAAGCGGCCGATCAGGTCGAGCGCCTGCGTGCCCGTGCTCGTCAGCATCAGGTGCTCCGGCCCGGCCGAAATGCCTTCCTCCGCGAGCCGCCCGAGCAGCAGCCGCCGCAGGAACGAGGAGCCGCGCGTGCTGCCGTAATAGGACAGGAGGTCGCCGTCGCTCTTCGCCAGGCTGCGCATCGCGCGGCGAAGCGCCGCGTCCGGCATCCAGTCCGCCGGCAGCCAGCCGCAGCCGGGTTTCAGCACCGCGGCATCGGCGTCGAGCGACTGGCGCGACACCCAGAACGGATCGACCGCCCGCGCCTTCGGCGTCTCCGCCGCGGCAAGCTTCAGCGGGGGCAGGGCGGTTTGCGAGACATAGAAGCCGGAGCCGCGTTGCGCCCGGATCAGCCCCTCCGCCGCAAGCCGGTCATAGGCCTCCACGACGGTGGAGGGCGAAACGCCCATCTTGGCGGCGAAGCGGCGGATCGAGGGCAGCCGATCGCCCGGCGCGAGCGCGCGGCTGGCGATGCGGTCGTTGATCGCCGCCATGACCTTGGAAGTCCGGCTTGTGCTTTCGGTCATGTTCTCTTTCCGCATCCAGGATTCTTCTTTGCCGGCAGGCGGATGAGGCGCTGGTCCTCCCCCTCATCCGCCTGCCGGCACCTTCTCCCCGCAAGCGGGGCGAAGGGATATGCCCGCGCCGGTTTCCCGACCGATCATCGTCGCGTGGGGCACGTCCCCTCTCCCCGCTTGCGGGGAGAGGGTTAGGGTGAAGGGCGGCCGCCTTGCCATAGGGATTGCCGCCTCTGTATTGCTAATTGAACCAGTACAGTTCTTTTAGATTGTATCGCTCCTTCCCTGTCTTCGCCAGCCCTGCCGCCGTAAAGAAGGATGAATGCGAGGACCAATGAAAACATCCATGGAAGGCTGGGGCAGCGGGCTTGCCGGCGTCATCATCTTCAGCGGCTCGCTGCCGGCGACCCGCGTGGCGGTGGCGGATTTCTCGCCGCTGTTCCTGACATCGGCCCGCGCGGTCATTGCCGCAATGCTGGGCGCGGCGCTGCTCCTTGCCCTGCGCCAGCCGAGGCCGTCGCGCGATACGCTTCTTTCGCTGGCAATCGTCGCGCTCGGCGTCGTCGTCGGCTTTCCCCTGCTGACGGCGCTGGCGCTGCAATATATCACCTCGGCCCATTCCATCGTCTTTGTCGGCCTTCTGCCGCTGGCGACCGCCATCTTCGGCGTGCTGCGCGGCGGGGAGCGGCCGAAGCCGCTGTTCTGGCTGTTCTCCGGCATCGGCAGCGCGACGGTGGTGGGCTTCGCGCTGAATTCGGGCGGCGAAGTCTCGCTCGTCGGCGATCTCCTGATGGTCGCGGCCATCGTCGCCTGCGGCCTTGGTTATGCGGAAGGCGCCAAGCTCTCGCGCACGCTCGGCGGCTGGCAGGTCATTTCCTGGGCGCTGATCCTCTCCCTGCCGCTGATGGCGATCATCGCGCTCGTCTCGCTGCCCAAGACCTTCGCCGGCATCGATGGCGGCGCCTGGGCCGGGCTCGCCTATGTCTCGGTCTTCAGCATGCTGATCGGCTTCGTCTTCTGGTATCGGGGCCTGGCGCTCGGCGGCATCGCGGCGGTGGGCCAGCTGCAACTGCTACAGCCCTTCTTCGGCCTGCTGCTCGCCGCCGTCCTGCTGCATGAGCGCGTGAGCCCGCTGATGCTGGCCACGACGCTCGCCATCGTGCTTTGTGTGGCCGGCGCCCGCAAATTTGCCCGCTGAAGCAATTCCAGCAAAAGTGTGAAGCGGTTTTGCGTAAGGCAATTCCGGCCGGCCTGCGCAGGACCGGCAGCCGGCGGCGTTCGGGGAATGGAGACGGCGCGCGAAATCTGCTATGGCTCTTGCCAGCGGTTCGTGCCTTCGACGATAGTGTCCGGCGGAACGGCCTGGGAGAGCTGGATGGCGGCAGATGTTCGCACGTCGAAAGAGATGAACGGTGCCCTGGCGCCGAAGGCGCTGCGGGTCGGCTTCATCCTGTCGAAAAGTTTCACGCTGTCGGCCTTCGCGCTGTTCGTCGATACGCTGCGGCTGGCCAGCGACAGCGAGGACCGCTCGCGCCGCGTCCACTGCGACTGGGACGTGCTGAGCAGCACGCGCAACTTCATCACCTCGTCGAGCGGCATCCAGGTCGCCCCGACCGCGCCCTTTGCCGATCCCGCCTGTTTCGACTACATCGCTGTCGTCGGCGGCCTCCTGTCGGTGGAGGAACCCATCGACAGCTATGCCCAGGCCTATCTGCGCAAGGCCGCCCAGGCCGGCGTCGGGCTGATCGGCCTCTGTACGGGCAGCTTCATCCTGGCCGAGGCGGGCCTTCTGAAGGGACACACGGCCTGCGTCAGCTGGCTGCACCACCGCGATTTCCGCGGCCGTTTTCCCGATATCGAGGCGACGTCGGAACAGATCTTCCGTTTCGACGGCAAGGTTGCCACCTGTGCCGGCGGCAGCAGCGTCGCCGATCTCGCCGCGACGCTCGTGCGCCACCATGTCGGCGAGGCGGCCGAGCGCAACGCGCTGGAAATCCTGCAGATCCGCCACCGGCGCGATGCGACCGACGTGCAGCCGCGCAATCCGCTCGGCCTCGAGGCCCGCGACCGCCGCGTGCACCTCGCCATCATGATGATGGAACAGCACACCGAGGACCTCCTGTCGATCGACAGCATTGCCACCATGACGGGTGTCTCCCGCCGCCAGCTCGAGCGACTGTTCGAGGGCGACATGGGCGCCTCGCCGAGCGCGATCTACATGAAGATCCGCATGGCCGCGGCGCTCACCATGGTGATGCGCACCAACAAGCCGCTGATCGAGATCGCGCTGGAGACCGGTTTCGAGAGCCTGTCGCACTTCACCCGCCGCTTCCGTGCCGCTTTCGGCGATACGCCCTCGCAGATCCGCCGCGACGGCCGCCGCCAGGCCGGCTGAAGGGCAAATCGCCCGGCCGTCGGGAACCAAGCCGCGCGAAAACCGTTCGGTCTCCATTGCTGACAAGGAGACCGCAATGGCAAGCAACGACGTCCAATCCCAGATTTCCGCCCTGCGCGCAGAGATCGCCCAGCTCCAGAAGGACCTTGGCGAACGCGGCAGCGAGGCCTACGAGACCATCCGCGATCGCGCCGGCAATGCCGTGGAGGCTGCCCGACCGGCCGTCCGCTCGGCAACGAAATATGTACGCAACGAAGGCGCCGCCGTCGCGCAGGCCGCGCGCGAACACCCGGCCGCGCTCTCGACGGTCGTCCTGACCGCAGGCCTTGCCGGCGTCGTCATCGGTTACCTGCTCGGCTCGCTCGAAAGCGAACCGCCCCGCCGCCAGCGCTGGTTCTGAACAGACGAAAGCCCGGCATCGCCGGGCTTTTTCATGCTGTGAGGAAACGGATGCAAGACGCGGGTTTCCTTGGTTTCTCCGTATCCCCGGGCCTGGCCCGGGGATACGCATGTCACCGATGGCGAAGGCCGAACAGATAGCCGATGAAGGCGGCGCCGGCCAGCGCGGCGAGCGGGTTGGCCTGGATCGTCTGGCGCACCTCGTCACGCAGCGATTCCGCCTTGGCGACCGCCAGCTGGCCGGTGCCTTCGGCGATCAGCCCCGCGGATTCCTTCAGCCGGCTGATTTCCGTCTTCAGCGCCTCGATCTGTTCGTTCACCGTTGCTTCGGCCGCAGCAGCACGGGCGTCTTCCGAAATGTTGTCGCGCCCCTCAACGACGCCGAGCGTGCGTTTGCCGGTGCTCTTTTCGTCAGCCATGGACATGTCTCCTGGATTTGATGGAATGGCGAAAGGAGAACTTTTGCCGCGCCACTTGGTTCCCGACGATGATTCAAACTGTGATCTTTCCGGCGTGACCGGGCGATTGACTCTTGCGGGTTTTGAGAACAAATAGAGAACATATTGTCTTTCAGCCGGGAGCCCGCCAAGCCGATGTCCGCCTCCGTCCATGCCGTTGTCGCCGATCTGCGCGACCGCATCCGGCAGTTCGACGGCCGCGCCCAGCGCGACCGGGCGGTGCTGCCCTTCGGCGTGCCGGAGATCGACGCGCGGCTGCCGGGCGGCGGGCTGGCGCTGGCCAGCCTGCACGAGATCTGCGGCGGCGGCAACGATGCCGTCGAGGCCAGCGCCGCAATGCTCTTTGCCGCCGGCATCGCCGCGCGCACGAAGGGGCAGGTGCTCTGGTGCCTCACGCGGCCCGATCTTTTCGCGCCGGCGCTGGCGCAGGCGGGGCTTGCGCCCGGCCGCGTCCTCTATGTGGAGGCGGGCGACGAGAAGAGCCTGCTGCTCTGTTTCGAGGAGGGGTTGCGCCATGGCGGGCTCGGCGCCGTCGTCGCCGAGGTGGCGCGCCTGTCGATGTCCGCCTCGCGCCGCCTGCAGCTCGCCGCGGAGGCCGGCGGCACGCTTGGCCTTGCCCTGCGCCGCTTCCGCCACCGGAAGGAGGCGGCTGCCCTTGCGCAGCCCTCCGCCGCAGTGACGCGCTGGCGGGTCCATGTGCGGCCCTCCGCACCCCTTCCCGTGCCCGGCATCGGCCGGGCGCAATGGCTGCTGGAGCTGGCCCGCTGCCGGGCCGGCGAGGCGGCGGACTTTGACGTGGAGGCCACCGATGCCGAGGGTCGTATCGCTTTTTCTTCCCGGCTGGCCGATCGATCGCCTGCGACGGGCGCTCGGCGCATCGGCGCCGCCGCCGGATAGCCGGCTCGTGCTCGTCGGCCGCGACGGCGCGCGCCGCATCCTGACGGCGGTGAGCCGGCCGGCCGAGCAGGCGGGCCTGCGCGTCGGCATGCCGCTCACCAAGGCCCATGCGCTGCTGCCGGACGTTACCACCATGCCGGCCGATCCCGCGGCCGATGCCGTCGCCCTGGGCCGCCTCGCGCTCTGGGCTCTGCAGCACTATGCGCCCATCGTCGCCCCGGACCCGCCCGATGGCCTCGTCATCGACACGACCGGCGCCGATCACCTGCACGGCGGCGAGGCGCGCATGCTGACCGGCCTCGTCAACCGTCTCTCCGCCTCCGGCATCTTTGCCCGTGCCGCCATCGCCGACAGCTGGGGTGCGGCCCATGCCGCCGCCCGCTTCCTCGCCGATCCCGTATGCGTCCTCCCGCCGGGCAAAGCCGGCGAGACCGTGTCGCCCCTGCCGGTCGCGGGATTGCGGATACCGCCGGAAACCGTGACGGGCCTTCATGTGCTCGGCTTCTCCACGATCGGGGATGTGCTGGCCGTGCCGCGCGCGCCGCTCGTCCTGCGCTTCGGCCCGCTTCTCGGCCGCCGGCTCGACCAGCTCCAGGGCACGATTTCCGAACCCGTCGATCCGCTGCGCGACCCGGAGCTCGTCACGGTCCGCAAGGTTTTCGGCGAGCCGATCGGCGCCCCCGAGACCATCGCGCGCTACACGGCCGGTCTCGTGCGCGATCTCTGCGCGGCGCTGGAAAAACGCGGCCTCGGCGCCCGCCGGCTCGATCTCCTCTTCCATCGTGTCGACAATTCCCTGCAGGCGATCCGCATCGGCACGGCGCGGCCCGCGCGCGACGAAAGACAGCTCATCCGGCTCCTGACAGACCGCATCGAGACGATCGATCCCGGCTTCGGCATCGAGATCATGGACCTGACCGCGACGCTGGCCGAACCGCTCGTCCTGCAACAGGCCGTCTCCTCCCTGATCGAGACGGAGGAAGCGGACCTTGCCGGCCTCGTCGACGTGATCGTCAACCGCATCGGTGCCGCGCGCCTCTACCGCATCGCTCCGGTCGAAAGCGACGTGCCGGAACGTTCCTTCCGCCGCATTCCGCCGCTTTCGCCCGAGACGGGAACGACCTGGCCAAGCCGCTGGCCGCGTCCCGCCCGTCTCCTGGCCCTGCCGGAGCCGGTGGAGGTCATGGCGCTCCTGCCGGACCATCCGCCCGCCTCCTTCACCTGGCGCGGCGTGCGGCGGCTGGTCAAGCGGGCCGATGGGCCTGAGCGCATCTTCGGCGAATGGTGGAAGCGCGATGCCGAGCTGGCGGCCGTGCGGGATTATTTCCAGGTCGAGGACACAGGGGGGGAGCGCTTCTGGCTCTTCCGTTCCGGCAACGAAGAGCAGGTGGCAAGCGGCATCGGTCGCTGGTTCCTGCACGGGATTTTCGCATGAATCCGCGCTACGCCGAGCTTCAGGTGACGTCCCACTTCTCGTTCCTGCGCGGGGCGAGCAGCTGTGCGGACCTGTTCGCGCAGGCGAGCGCCCTTGGCATCGAGGCGCTTGCCGTCGTCGATCGCAACAGCCTTGCCGGCGTCGTCCAGGCCTTCAAGGCGTCGCGGGAGCTTCCGGAGGATGCCCCGTCGGTGCGGCTGGTGGTCGGCTGCCGGCTCGACCTCGTCGATGGCATGTCGCTGCTCGTCTATCCGACCGACCGCGCCGCCTATGGCCGTCTCTGCCGCCTGCTCACCATCGGCAAGGAGAGGGCCGGCAAGGGCAAGTGCCATCTCGACTGGTCCGATGTCGTCGACTGGAGCGAGGGTCTCCTCGCCGTGCTGGTGCCGGACGAGGCGGACGAGACCGCCGCCTTCCAGCTGCGCCGCCTGCACACGCATTTCAAGGAGCGCTGCTATCTCGCCCTCACGCTCCGCCGCCGGCCGAACGACCAGTTGCGGCTGTTCGACCTCTCCAACCTCGCTGCCCGCCATGGCGTGCCCACCGTCGTCACCAACGACGTGCTCTACCACGCGCCCGCCCGGCGCATGCTGCAGGACGTCGTCACCTGCATCCGCCACAACGTCGCCATCGACACTGCCGGCTTCCTGCGCGAACGCCACGCCGACCGCTACCTCAAGCCCCCGGAGGAAATGCACCGTCTCTTCGCGCGTTACCCGGAGGCGCTGCGGCGGACGCTGGAGATCGTCGAGCGCTGCCGGTTCTCGCTGGACGAATTGATGTATCAGTATCCGGACGAGAAGGAGTATGCGCACCTCACGCCACAGGAGGCGCTGGAGAAATATACGTGGGAGGGAGCGGCCAGGCGCTATCCCGGCGGCGTGCCCGAGGAGGTGCGCAGTAAGCTCGTTTACGAATTGCGGCTCATCGAGAAGATGAAATACGCGCCGTATTTCCTCACCGTGAACTCCATCGTCCGCCATGCCCGCAACCTGCCTGTCCCGATCCTCTGCCAGGGCAGGGGATCGGCTGCAAACAGCGCCGTCTGCTTTGTCCTTGAGATCACGGCGATCGACCCGATGGAGAATGGCAGCCTCCTCTTCGAGCGCTTCGTCTCGGAGCAGCGCGGCGAGCCGCCCGATATCGACGTGGATTTCGAGCATGAGCGCCGGGAGGAGGTGATCCAGTGGATCTACGAGACCTACGGCAAGGATCGCTCGGCGCTCTGCGCCACCGTCATCCGTTATCGCTCGCGCGCGGCCATGCGGGATGTCGGACGTGCGCTCGGCATGCCGGAGGATGTGTTGAAGGCGCTGTCCTCGCAGGTCTGGGGCTGGTCCAACGACGTCCCGCAAAGCCATGCGAACGCGGCCGGGCTCAATGTGGATGACCGCCGCCTCCGGCTGCTGTTCGAGCTTGCCCGCCAGTTGATCAACGCGCCACGCCACCTCTCGCAGCACCCCGGCGGTTTCGTGCTGACGCGCGACCGGCTGGACGATCTCGTGCCGATCGAGCCGGCTGCCATGGATAAGCGTCAGGTGATCGAGTGGGACAAGGACGACATCGAGTACCTGAACTTCATGAAGGTCGACGTGCTGGCGCTCGGCATGCTCACCTGCATGCGCCGCGCCTTCGATTTCCTGCGGGAGCACAAGGGAGAGAGCCGTACGCTTGCCAGCATCCCCGCGGACGATCTGCCGACCTACGAGATGATCTCCAAGGCCGACACGATCGGCACCTTCCAGATCGAGAGCCGGGCGCAGATGTCCATGCTGCCGCGCCTCAGGCCGAAGGAATTTTACGACATCGTCATCCAGGTGGCTATCGTGCGGCCGGGGCCGATCCAGGGAGACATGGTGCACCCCTATCTGCGGCGGCGACAGGGATTGGAGAGCGTGGAATATCCCAAGCCTGCTTTCGAGAAGGTCCTGAAAAGAACCCTTGGCGTGCCGCTGTTCCAGGAGCAGGCGATGCAGGTGGCGATCGACTGTGCGGGTTTTGAGCCGGGACGGGCCGACCAGTTGCGCCGGGCAATGGCGACCTTCAAGCAGACCGGAGGGGTCGACAAATTCCGTGAGGAACTGATCGAAGGCATGGTCAGGAACGACTATGCCCGCGATTTCGCCGAACGTATCTGCCGCCAGCTCGAAGGGTTCGGCTCCTACGGTTTCCCGGAAAGCCACGCCTACAGTTTCGCGATCATCGCCTATGCCTCCGCCTGGATGAAATGCCATCACCCGGACGTCTTCTGCGCCGCCCTGCTCAATTCCCAGCCGATGGGGTTCTACGCCCCGGCACAGATCGTGCGCGATGCGCGCGAGCACGGGGTGGAGGTGCGTCCGGTCTGCATCAATGCCAGCCGCTGGGATTGCACGCTGGAGCCGACGGACGAGGCGGGGCGGCTTGCCGTGCGGCTCGGGCTGCGGATGGTCAAGGGCCTCGACAACAAGGAGATGGGCGGTTTTCTTGCAGCAAGGGGCGAGGCGCCGTTTGCCTCGGTCGATGACCTCTGGCGCCGCACGGAACTCGCATCCGACACGCTGGTGCGGCTTGCCGAGGCGGATGCCTTCCGGCCGTCGCTCGGGCTTTCCCGGCGCGAGGCCTTGTGGACGATCCGCGGCTTGCGGGACGAGCCGCTGCCGCTGTTTTCCGCGGCGGCCGAGCGGGAGGCCGCGGCCCTGCCGGAATTGACGGAACCGGTGGTGGCATTGCGACCCATGGCGACGGGCGGCGAGGTGGTGGAGGACTATGGCCGCGTCGGCCTGACGCTCCGGGCCCATCCGGTGAGCTTCCTGCGGGAGGGCCTCGCCCGCCGCCGCCTGCTTTCCTGCGCCGAAGCGACGCGGCTTCGCGATCGCCAGAAGGTCGAGACGGCCGGCATCGTGCTCGTCCGCCAGCAGCCGGGCTCGGCCAAGGGTGTCATCTTCGTGACGATCGAGGATGAGACGGGCATCGCCAACCTCGTCGTCTGGCGCAAGGTCTTCCTCGCCTATCGCCCCATCGTGATGGGCGCGCCAATGATCGGCGTCAAAGGTTACATCCAGCGGGAGGGCGAGGTGGTGCATATCGTCGTGCAGCACCTTACCGATCTTTCGGCCGACTTCGCCACCATCGGCCGGCGTGGCGATGCCGCGCAGCCGCAAGCCCGCGAGGCGGTGCAGACCATCCGCGTCAAATCCCGCGACTTCCATTGAGGTCCCCGAAGGCCGACCTTTGGGACGTCGATACGTTCCGGACGCGCTTGTCGCAGCTGCCGCCGAGGGCGACCGGCAGATGCGGTGGTCATCTCCCTCGAAGACGCGTTGAGGATGGCGACGGCAAACCCGAGCCGCCTGATGGGACTGGAGGAAAACGTCGGCTTCCTCCGGCCCGGCATGCCGGCCGATATCGGCCTGCTCGACGGTTTCGGGGACGATCCGGCTCAGTAATCCACGATCCGGTCGTCGGCCGGGTCGGCCCAGCGCGTGTTCGGCACGGTCGAGAACCAGCCGGGGCGGGCGGGGTCGCGGTCATAGGCGTAGCCGCCCAGCGACTTGTAGAGATCGGAATATTGGCCGAGCTTGTCGCGGTCGAGCGTGATGCCGAGGCCGGGGGCGGTGGGCACGGCGATCTTGCCGTCGACATAGCGCATCGGGCCGCCGACGATCACGTCGTCGACGAGCTGGTGGTAGTGCGCATCGCCGGTGAAGACGAGGTTCGGCAGCACCGCGCCGAGATGCAGCATGGTGGCGAGCTGGATGCCGAGCTCGCCGGAGGAGTGCACGGCGATGCCGAGCTGGAAGGTCTCGCAGACGGCGGCCGCCTTGATGCAGGGCCGGATGCCGCCCCAGAAGGTCGTGTCGAGCAGGATGACGTCGCAGGCCGGCGCCAGGACATTGGTGGCAAGCTGCTCGAAATTGACGACGATCGTGTTGGTGGCGAGCGGCATATGCGTGTTCTCGCGCACGCGGCGCATGCCGTTGAGGCCCCAGGTCGGGTCCTCGTAATAGTCGTTGTTGAGGTCCTCGATGCCCTTGGCGAAACGGATCGCCTCCTCCACCGTGAAGGCGGCATTGGGGTCGTAGCGCACGCTGTCGGTGCCGACGGCCTTGGCCAGCGCCCGGTAGACCTCCAGCTCGTAATCCGGTGGAAAGACACCGCTCTTCAGCTTGTGGGCGGTGAAGCCGTGCGTCTTCTTGAGGCTGAGCGCCTGGTCGATGAGCTGGTCGGCGGTGCGGATCTCGCCCGCGCCCGTCTCCTTGTTCGGCAGGCGGAAGAACAGGTAGCTGGCAAAGCCCACCGCATCGCGCATCCTGCCGCCGAGAAGATCGTAGACCGGCACGTCGAGGAACTTGCCCATGATGTCGAGGCAGGCGAACTCGATGGCCGCATGCATCTGCGTGCGGTTGTTGTAGAGGCTGGCGGTCGGATTGCAGATCTTGAAGCGGAGCTGCTCCAGCTCGAACGGATCGTGGCCGACGAGATAGGGCTTCAGCGCCCGGAAGGCGGCCTCGGCGCTTTCGCCGCCGCCGCCCATCTCGCCGAGCCCGACGAGGCCGACATCGGTCTCGACCTCCACGATGGTGCGCACGAAGCGTCCCCAATGGGCGCCGTTGGAATGGCGCAGCGGCGCCTCGAGCGGCACCGTCACGGTGGTGGCGCGGATGTCGGTGATGACGGGCCGTTTCATGGCGGGTCTCCGGTTCTCGTTCATTCGGGCAGGACGATGCCGAGCTTGGCCATCGTGCCGCCATCGATCTTGATGTCCGCGCCCGTGATGAAACGGGCCTTGTCGCTGGCGAGGAAGGCGACGAGATCGGCGATCTCGGAGGGTTTTCCCACCCGGCCGACCGGATGGCCCTTGCCCCACAGCGCGATCGTCTCGTCCTGGCTGTGCTCGCCCTTCCACAGGTCCGCCGCCCAGCGCAGCATCGGCGTGTCGACGGAGGCGGGGCAGACGGCGTTGACCGTGATGTTCTCCGCCGCATGGTCGAGCGCCATCGCACGCACCAAGGCGTTGATCGCGCCCTTGCTGGCCGTATAGGCCGCGACGCCCGCCTGCGAGGCATAGGCCTGCACGGAGGAGATCGCGACGATCGCCCCGCCGCCGCGCTTGCGCATTTCGGGGATGGCGAAGCGGGAGGCGAGGTAGATGCCCTTCAGGTTGATGTCGAAGACGTCGTCCCAGACATCTTCCGGCGTGTCGACGACCGTGCCGTAGCGCTGGATGCCGGCGCAGCAGGCGAGCACGTCGAGGCCGCCATGGCGCGCCACGGCCGTGGCGACGGCGCGCTCCATGTCGTCCGCCCGGCGCACGTCGCCGACGAAGCCGGAGGCGTTCGGCCCGATCGCCGCGACGGCCTCGTCCACCGATGCGGCATCGTTCGCGACGACGAGGACCCTGCCGCCGGCACCCGCGAACCGTTCCGCGCAGGCCCGGCCCATGCCGAGGCTGCCGCCGGTCACGATGATGCTCCTGCCGGAAAATTCATCCGCGCTCATGGTCGTTCTCCTTCCCGCTCGGCTTAACTAACATTCTACCATACCAGATTGTCAACCGGGATTTCTCGACGAGTGTCAGCCGGCGAATCTCGGTTCGGGAACGCCGGCGCCGGCCCCGTCAATCGCAACGAGGCTGCCCTCCGCCGGATTTGCGGCAAGGTGCTCGGCGCTCATCGTGAAGCGGGCGGAGGTGACGTAGAGGGTGGAGAGGTCCGGGCCGCCGAAGGTGCAGCTCGTCGGCCAGGTGACGGGCAGTTCCGCCAGCGCCAGCAGCGCGCCATCGGCGGTAAAGCGTGCGACCGAGGCGCCGCCGACCACGCGGCAGTTCCACAGCGTGTCCTCGGCATCCATGCAGGAGCCGTCCGGCAGGCCGCGCTCGAAGCCGCTGACGATGGTGCGCCGGTCGCTGATCGTCCTTGCGGCGGGGTCGTAGGCGAAGGCGTAGATTTCGTTTTCCGGCGTATCGGCGAAGAGGAAGCGTCCGTCGCGCGTCCAGCCCATCGTGTTGGTGATGCCGTATTCGCGCGGCGTGAGCTGCGTGACGGTGCCTGTGGGGTCGATCCGGTAGATGGCGCCGGACTTGCGGTCCATCGCCCGGGGCGAGCCGTCCGGGTTGAGATTGTTCTGCATGGTGGAGACCCAGAAGGAGCCGTCGGGCGCGACGCGGCCTTCGTTCAGCCGGTTGTCGGCAAGGTCCGGCTCTGGCACAGCAAAGGTCTCGAAGGCTTCGCCCGGCCGCCAGAAGGCGACCTCGCGGCGCAGCCCGACGATGAAGCCGCCGGAGGCGCGAAGGCCGATCGACGTCGGGAAATCCGGCGCCGGCCAGGCGGCATGCTCGCCGCTGCGCGGCTCATGGCGGTGGATGCGCTTGCCGCCGATATCCACCCAGTAGAGCGCCTCTTCCTCGCCGGACCAGATGATGCTTTCGCCGACGATGTCGCCCGCGGCGTATTCGATCCTTGCCTTCACGCGCAGCCCTCCCGCATCCGCCAAATTCACGTTGACAATAGCTGAGAGTGAATCTAATTCAAGGTCACTAAGTACCTATATGATAGGTAGGAGGCGACGGGATGGAATCGAAGTCGGAACCGGATGCGGCCGGCGGGCAGAAGGGTGGCGAAGGTCTGCTTGGCGGCGTCATGGATGCCGTCCGGATCCACATCCGCGAAAACGGCCTGCAGGTCGGCGACTGGCTGCCGAGCGAGGGCGCCTTTGCGGAAAAGCTCGGCGTTTCCCGCGGCATCGTGCGCGAGGCCTATCGTTCGCTGTCCGCGCTGACGCTGATCGATATCGGCAACGGCCGTCGTCCGCGGGTGGACGCGCCGAGGGCGGACGTGCTGGCGCTGGTCACCGACCATGCCGTGCACACCGACCAGGTGACGATCCAGCAGATTTTCGATGTCCGCCGCACGGTGGAGCGCCGGACGGTCGTGCTCGCCGCGATGCGCCGCACGGACCGCGAGGCCGCCGCGATCGTCGCGCTGGCCGAGGCGATGCAGCGGGATTTCGACGCGCCGCAAAAGGTGATGGAGCACGACATCGCCTTCCACGAGGCGATCGGCGCGGCGTCGCGCAATCCGATGTTCTCGCTGATCGTCGGCTCGTTCCATGTGGTGACGCGCCAGACCTGGCCGATCGGCTGGGCAAGCCGCGCCAGCAACGAGACGCGGCAGGAAAGCATCGACGGCCACATGACCATCGCCCGGGCCATCGCCAATGGCGACCCGACGACGGGCGAGCAGGCGATGGTCGAGCATTTCGATCTGACGGTGAAGGCGCTGCTGGCGGCGGGAGTGTATTGAGCATGAAGATCACCGCGTTCGAAACCGTCCGCGCCCGCGACTTTCCCAACATCCTCTGGGTGCGCATCCACACCGACGAGGGCCTTGTCGGGCTCGGCGAGACCTTCTTCATGGCCGCGACGGTGGAGGCCTACATCCACGAGGTCGTGGCGCCGAAGCTGCTCGGCCGCGATCCCCTGGAGATCGACCGCATCTCGAAGGACCTGACGGGCTATCTCGGCTTCCGCTCGACGGGGGCGGAGATGCGCGGCAATTCAGCCGTGGATATCGGCCTGTGGGACCTCTTCGGCAAGGCGACGAACCTGCCGATCGCCCAGTTGCTCGGCGGTTTCTCGCGGCGCGAGATCCGCACCTACAACACCTGCGCCGGCAATACCTACATGCGCGAGGCGAAGGGCCAGCAGACCGGCAATTACGGCATCGGCGGCCCGCGGCGCGACCATGACGACCTCAACGGCTTCCTGGAGCGGGCGGACGAGCTTGCCGAAGACCTCCTGTCGGAGGGCATCACGGCCATGAAGATCTGGCCGTTCGACATCGCGGCGGAAAAGAGCGGCGGCCAGTACATTTCCGGGCCGGACCTGCGCAAGGCGCTCGAACCCTTCGAGAAGATCCGCAAGCGCGTCGGCGACTGCATGGACATCATGGTCGAGTTCCACTCCATGTGGCAACTCACCCCGGCCATCCAGATCGCCCGGGCGCTCGAGCCCTACGCCACTTTCTGGCACGAGGACCCGATCAAGATGGATTCGCTCTCCAGCCTCAAGCGCTATGCGGCGGCGAGCCGCGCGCCGCTCTGCGCCTCGGAGACGCTCGCCACCCGCTGGGCCTTCCGCGACCTGATGGAGACGGATGCCGCCGGTGTCGTCATGCTCGACCTTTCCTGGTGCGGCGGCCTTTCCGAGGCCAAGAAGATCGCCACCATGGCGGAGGCCTGGCATCTGCCGGTCGCCCCGCATGACTGCACCGGTCCCGTCGTGCTCGCCGCCTCGACGCACCTGTCGCTGAACGCGCCGAACGCGCTCGTGCAGGAAAGCGTCCGCGCCTATTACAAGACCTGGTACGCCGAGCTGACGACGCAGCTGCCGACCGTGGCGAACGGCATGATCACCGTTCCCCCCGGGCCGGGCCACGGCGTCGATCTCGCGCCGGATCTCGACCGGAAATTCGACGTCTCGCGCCGGACTTCGGCACTGGAGTGATCTCGTAACGCTGACCACTTGACTTGTATGGTAGTAGGCTAGTAGCCTGTAACGGGATGGAGGAGGCCGGAATGCAGAACATCAAACCGCAGCGCGTTCTTTCGGCCGCCGAAGCCGTCGGACCTCAGGTCTACCGCATCCTGCGCGAGCAGATCATTCAGGCCGAGCTGACGCCGGGCGAGCGCATCTCCGAGGCCGAGATCGCCAAAAGCCTGTCGATCAGCCGCCAGCCGGTGCGCGAAGCCTTCATCAAGCTGTCGGAGGAGGGCCTTGTTCAGGTCCTGCCGCAGCGCGGCACCTATGTGACGCGGATCTCCACCGCCTCCGTGATGGACGTGCGCTTCGTGCGCGAGGCGATCGAGGCCGATATCGTGCGCCAGGTCGCCGGCGAGCACACGGCCGGGACCGTGCGGGAGCTGCGCGACCAGATCGCAAGGCAGAAGCAGGTGCCGCAGGACGACCGCGCCGCCTTCCTGCGGCTCGACGAACTCTTCCACCACACGCTCGCGGCGGCCGCGGGCCGCGCCTATGCCTGGAGCGTCATCGAAAGCGTCAAGGCGCAGATGGACCGCGTCCGCTTCCTCAGCGTCGACGACATCCAGATCGGCCGGCTGATCGACCAGCACGAACGCATCGTCGATGCGATCGCCGCCGGCGACGTCGGCAAGGCCGAGACGGCATTGCGCACGCATCTGCGCGAGATCCTCAAATCGCTGCCCGAGATCGCCCGGGCGCGCACGGAATTCTTCGACGGCGTGGCGTGACGCCGGGACGACAACGATTGATGTTCAACGGGAGGTACGCATCATGATGATCCGGAAATTTCTTGCAGGAACGGGCCTCGGGCTGGGGCTGATGGCCTCGGGCGCCAGCGCGGAAGGCCTCAATATCGCCTTCATCAGCCACTCGTCCGCCTCGAACACCTTCTGGCAATCGGTCAAGAAGGGCTATGACGACGCCTGCGGGAAGGTCGGGGCCTCGTGCCAGCTGATCCTCACGCAGACCGAAGGCTCGGTCGAGCAGGCCGTCGCCAATCTTCAGGCGGCCATCGCCTCCAGGCCGGATGCGATCTTCGTCGCGATCGTCGACAACAACGCCTATGACAATGTGATCAAGGAAGCCGTCGATTCCGGCATTCTCGTGCTCGCCGTCAATGTGGACGACAGCGAAGGCGCTAACGGCAACGCCCGCAAGGCCTTCATCGGCCAGGGCTTCACCGCGGCCGGCTATTCGCTCGCCAAGGCGCAGTCGGAGAATTTCCCCAAGGAAGGCCCGCTCAACCTGCTGGTCGGCGTCAATGCGCCGGGCCAGACCTGGTCCGAGCAGCGCGCCGGCGGCGTGATGAAGTTCCTGGAAGAGTACAAGGCCGAGCATGCCGACCGCGAGATCACCATCACGCGCATCGATTCGGCCACCGATCTCGCGCTGACCGCCGACCGCATCGGCGCCTATCTCAACGCCAACCCGGACACCACGGCCTATTTCGACACCGGCTACTGGCATGCCGGCGTCGCCAAGGTGCTGAAGGACCGCGGCATCGAGCCCGGCAAGGTGCTGCTCGGCGGCTTCGACCTCGTGCCGGAGGTCCTGCAGCAGATGGAGGCCGGCTATGTGCAGGTGCAGGTCGACCAGCAGCCCTACATGCAGGGCTTCATGCCGGTCATGCAGGCCTATCTGTGGAAGACTGCCGGCCTGACGCCGTCGGACATCGACACGGGGCAGGGCATCGTCACGCCCAAGGACGTGCCGACGATCCTGGAAATGGCAAAGCAGGGCCTGCGCTGATTCGGCGCTCCTATGGGAAACCGGTGCCTTGCCGCTCGGGCGGGGCACCGAAGCACGAGTGGAGCCCATGAAGCGGTTTCTGAAAATCTATCTCGACAAGCCGGAGCTTGCGGGCCTTGCCCTCCTGATCGTCCTCCTTGCCGTCTTCCAGGTGAAGTCGAACGGCGTGCTTCTCTCCTTCGAGAACGTGCGCGGCGTCATGGGCCTCCTGCCGGAAATGGCGCTCGTCGCCATCGGCGTGACGATCCTGATGATCTGCGGCGAATTCGACCTGTCGGTCGGCTCCGTCTTCGCGCTGATGCCGATGTCGATGGCGGTGATCCTCAATTCAGGCGTGCCCTTCACCGCCGCCGTGCTGCTCGGCCTTGCGATTTGCGCGGTGATCGGCTTCATCAACGGCTATGTGACGCTGCAATTCTCGATCCCGAGCTTCATCACCACGCTCGGCATGCTGTTCATCGCCCGCTCGCTCACCATCGTCATATCCGGCGGCTTTCCGCCGCTCCTGCCCTCCGACCTGCCGACCTGGCTCTTCACGGACTATATCTGGCAGGGCGCGCTCTTCCGCATGTCCTTCGTCTGGTTCGTCGGCATCGCCGTTCTTGCCGCGGCGCTCCTGTCGCTTACCAATTTCGGCAACTGGATCCGCGCCACCGGCGGCTTCAACGAGGCGGCGGCCTCGATGGGCATTCCCGTCAAGCGCGTGAAGATCGTCTGCTTCATGCTCTGCTCGGTGCTTGCCGGCTTTGCGGGCCTGCTCCAGGTGCTGCGCCTCGGCTCGCCGCTGCCCTCGATCGGCGAGGGGCTGGAGTTGCAGGCGGTTGCCGCCGCCGTCATCGGCGGCACGGCGCTTGCCGGCGGTATCGGCACGGTCTTCGGCGCCATCATCGGCACGCTGCTCATCCGCACCATCGACAACGGCCTCGTGCTGTCGCGCGTCGATGCCAACTGGTTCAAGTTCGCCATCGGCGTGCTCACCATGTTCGCGGTGATCGCCAATGCCTGGATGGGGAAGATGTCCCGCAAGATCAAGGTGGAGGCGCACAAGTGACGACACCGGTCATCGAATGCCGCAACCTGCAGAAATGGTACAGCGGCGTACACGCGCTGAAGAACGTCAACCTCATCATCCATCCCGGCGAGACCGTCGGCCTTGTCGGCGATAACGGCGCCGGCAAGTCGACGCTGATCAAGATCCTCTCCGGCGTGCATCACCAGGATTCCGGCGAGGTGCTGATCGAGGGCAGGAGGGTGGACCTGCGCAGCCCGAAGGATGCGATGCGCCACGGGCTGGAGACGATCTACCAGTACAATTCCATGGTCCCGACCATGTCGATCGCCCGCAATCTCTTCATCGGCCGCGAGCCGTTGAAATGGTCGGTCTTCGGCTTCGGCCTCATGGACCAGAAGCGCATGCGCGCCGAAAGCGTGCAGGCCATAGCCGATGTCGACCTGCACCTGCGCTCGCCGGATGCCTTGGTCGGCGAACTGTCCGGCGGCCAGCGGCAGGGCGTGGCGATTGCCCGCGCCATGCATTTCAAGTCGAAGGTGCTGATCCTCGACGAGCCGACCAACCATCTTTCCGTCAAGGAGACGGACAAGGTGATCGGCTTCGTGCGCGGCCTGAAGGCGCAGGGTCTCACCGGCATCTTCATCTCGCACAACATGCAGCACGTCTTCCAGTCCTGCGACCGCATCGTCGCCATGGCGCGCGGCGAGATCGTCTTCGACAAGCCGACCGCTGCGACCTCGATCGACGAGGTCCACGCCCTTCTGTGAGGAGACCATGACAGAGCTTTCGGGAAAGACCGTCCTCATCACCGGCGCGCTCGGCACGCTCGGCCGCGCCCAGGCCGCGCGGCTCGCCCGGGCCGGCGCCAGCCTCCTGCTGCTGGATCGGCCGGGCGCCCAAGGCGGCGAGGCCTTTGCGGCGGATATTGCCGCGACACATGATGTGAAGGCAGCCTATGTCGGCGAGGACCTGAACGACCTTGCCGCGGCGGAACGGCGGGCGGCATCGCTTTCGCGCGAGCATGGCGGCATCGATATCCTCATCAACAATGCGGCGCTGATCATCAACAAGCCGTTCGAGGATTTTTCGCTGGAGGAATACGAGGACCAGGTCCGCGTCAATTCCTCCGCCGCCTTCGCGCTTGCCCGGGCGGTCGCGCCGGCGATGAAGGAAAAGCGCTACGGCAAGATCGTCAATTTCTGCTCGGTCACCCTGAACGGGCGCTGGGACGGTTACGTGCCCTATGTCGCCTCGAAGGGCGCGATGCTGGGCCTGACAAAATCGCTGGCGCGCGAGCTCGGGCCGCATGGCGTGCGCGTCAACGCGGTCTCGCCGGGCGCGGTGGTGTCCGAGGCGGAGGCCCGCGTCTTCGCCGATCGCCTGCAGCAGTACAATGACTGGATCCTCGAAAACCAGTCGCTGAAGGCGCGCATCCAGCCGGCGGATGTCGCCGATCTCGTGCACTTCCTCGTCTCGCCGGCCTCCGACATGATTTCCGGCCAGAACATCGCGATCGACGGCGGCTGGTGATGGCGGTCGAACTCGATAACGGGGCGGCGCGCATCCGCGTGCGGCCCGATCTCGGCGCCGGCCTGACATGCTTCGATGTCCGGCACGGCGGCGCCTGGCTGCCGGTCTTCCGCACGGTCGATCCCGCCACGGCCCATCCTTTCGCGCTTTCCAACATCCTTCTCGTGCCGTTTTCCGGCCGGGTCTCCGGCGGCGGCTTTACCTTCGACGGTGCCTTTCACGCCCTGCCGCGCAATATGGAGACGGAGCCCTATCCGATCCACGGCAACGGTTTTTCCGCCGCATGGACGGAGGTCTCCCGGAGCGACGATTCCATCACCTTGACATTATCATCGGACGGGCCGGGGCCGTTCCGCTACGAGGCGACGATGTCCTATCGCCTTGAAGGCGCCGGTCTCGTGATGGAACTGAGCCTTGTCAACCGCGCCGAAACGCGGCTGCCCTACGGCGCCGGCTTCCATCCCTGGTTCGTGCGCGATGCGGATACGACGCTCGCCGCGCCGTCGAAGGGCGTCTGGCTGGAGCGCGACGACCATCTTCCGAAGGCCTACGCGCCCGTCGCAGCGCATCCGGATATGGATTTCAACGTGCCGCGGCCCCTGCCGCCGCGCTGGATCAACAACTGGTTTGACGGCTGGGACGGCAAGGCGCGTATCGACTGGCCGGCGCGCGGGCTGCGGGCCGAGGTCGAGGCAAGCGAGGCGCTGGGCCAATATGTGGTCTTCTCGCCCGCCGCCGATGCAGACTTCTTCTGCTTCGAGCCGGTGAGCCATCCCGTCGATGCCTTCAACCTGCCCGACCGGCCGGACGCCTACGGCCTGAAGGTGCTTTCTCCCGGCGAGACGCTGGACATCTGGACCCGCGTCGCCGTTTCGCCGCACAAAGCGGCCTGACCCCGCAATATATCCCGACCTGCACCCTGGCAGCCCATATGGTTGCCGGGGGGGCTGATCGCGTGGCTGCGGTGGGGGAAGCATCCGTCCATGTAGCGTCTGACGGGGTTCCGAGGCTTGAAACGGCAATCCATATATGAAAGAATAATTCAAATAAGAATTTATTTGGCGTAGCCTTCGGGAGCGCAGGAGGAGATGCGCATGCAGGATGAGACGGGACTTCTGGCCGGCCTGACCGTGGTCGATATGAGCCAGTTCCTCTCCGGCCCCTATTGTTCGTTGCGGCTTGCCGATCTCGGCGCCCGCGTCATCAAGATCGAGCGGCCGGATGGCGGCGATCTCTCCCGCCGGCTCTATCTCAGCGACACCGAGATCGGCGGCGATTCGACGCTCTTCCACGCCATCAACCGCGGCAAGGAAAGCCTCGGCATCGACCTGAAGGACCCCGGCGACCTCGCCTTCCTGCGCAGGCTTCTCGGCAAGGCCGACGTGCTCATCCAGAATTTCCGCCCGGGTGTCATCGAACGCCTCGGGCTCGATCATGCGGCCGTCAGGGCGATCAACCCGGCGATCGTCTATGCCTCGATCAGCGGCTATGGCGAGGATGGCCCCTGGGTCATGCGCCCGGGGCAGGATCTCCTGGCGCAGGCACGCTCCGGCCTGATGTGGCTGAACGGCGACGAGGCGCAGGGGCCGGTGCCCTTCGGCCTTGCGGTCGCCGACATGCTCGCCGGTGCCAATGCCTGCCAGGGCATCCTCGCCGCCCTCGTGCGCCGCGGCATGTCCGGCAAGGGCGCCCATATCCAGACGAGCCTGCTCGAAAGCCTTGTCGATTTCCAGTTCGAGGTGCTGACCACCCATCTCAACGACGGCGGCCGCAAGCCGAAGCGCTCGGATTTCCGCAGCGCGCATGCCTATCTCTCCGCGCCCTACGGCGTCTATCCGGCAAAGGACGGTTACCTCGCGATCGCCATGACGCCGCTCGGCCGCCTGCAGGATCTGCTGCAGATCGAGGCGCTGGCGCCCTATCGCGACGACAGCAAGGCCTGGTTCACCGCGCGCGATGCGATCAAGCGGATCATCGCCGGCCGCATCGCGACCCGGACCGTCGAGCATTGGCTCTCCATCCTGGAGCCCGCCGACATCTGGTGCTCGAAGGTGCTGGAATGGCCGGAACTTCTGGCCAGCGACGGTTTCCGCATCCTCGACATGCTGCAGACGGTGACGCGCGAGGATGCGGTTTCGATCGGCACGACCCGCTGCCCCGTGCGCGTGGACGGCCGGCGTCCTCTCGGCCGTCGCGCCGCGCCGCGCGTCGGCGAGCACTCGGCGGCGATCCGCGCGGAGTTTTCGTGATGGGCGCGATCACGCTGAGGGGCATGACCTGGAGCCATCCGCGCGGCTACGACCCGATGGTGGCCTGCACGCAGGACTGGCGCGCCAGGACCGGCGTCTCCATCGAATGGGACAAGCGCTCGCTGCAGGATTTCGAGAGCTTTCCGGTCGAGGACCTCGCCCGCCGCTACGACCTCATCGTCATCGACCATCCGCATGTCGGGCAGATCACGGCGGAAGGCTGCCTTACGCCGCTGGACCTGCCCGGCCGCGAGGCGGCCTTCGCGGCCCTTGCGGGCGGCAGCGTCGGCCTCTCCTTCCCGAGCTACAACTGGCAGGGCCGCCAATGGGCCTTCCCGATCGACGCGGCCACCCAGGTGCTCGCCTTCCGGCCGGATCGGCTGGGCAGGGCACCGGGCACATGGGCGGAGGTGCTGGATCTGGCAAAGGCCGGCGAAATGCTGCTGCCGCTGCGCCCGCCGCATTCCCTGATGTGTCTCTTCACGCTCTGCGGCAATCTCGGCCGGCCCTGCGCGGTGGAACGGGACCGGCCCTTCGTCGATGCCGAAACCGGCGTGCAGGCGATCGAGATGATCCGGGAGCTTGCCGCGCTCGCCGACCCTGCCTGCACCGGCATGGACCCCATCGCCGTGCTGGACCGGATGGGCGAGGCGGGATCGCGCTACAGTCTCTCGCCGCTGATCTACGGTTATGTCAGCTACTCCCTCGCCGGCTTCCGGGCAAACCGCATCGCCTTTGCCGACATGCCGGTTGCCGGCGATGCGGGGCCGGTCGGTTCTGCGCTTGGCGGCACGGGCATCGCCGTTTCCGCCTTCTCGTCACAGCGCGAGGCGGCCGTGGATTTCGCCTATTGGGTTGCGGCCGGGCCGCAGCAGGCGGGCCGCTACTGGCAGGCCGGCGGCCAGCCCGGCCATGCGGCAGGCTGGGAGGACGAGGCGGCCAATGCCGCGACGCTCGGCTTCTACCGCAACACGCGCCGGACGCTGGAGGGCGCCTGGCTGCGCCCCCGGCATGCCGGCTACATGCCCTTCCAGGACGCCGCCTCGCAGCGCATCAACCAGGCCGTGACGGGTAGCGCGCCGGCGTCAAACGCCGTTGCGGACCTCAATGCGCTCTTCCTGAAAAGTTTTGCGGGGGACGGATGAGCCGTGCCTTCGCCGCGCCGGCGAATCATGCCTTCAGATGCGAAGCCTGTTGCTCCTCGGCGTTGAAGCCGGCGCCTGCCATTTCCGACAGCCTGCGCGTCGTCTCGCCGAGCAGCTGGATGGTCGTCGAGATATCCGGCGCGACCGGCGCGTTGATCAGGGTAATGTAGGGGATCGTCAGGGCGGCGATCGCCCTGCCGTCCGCGCCGAGCACGGGCGCCGAGAGGTTGATGACGCCCGCCGTCTGGGCGCTCGGCATCATTTCGTAGCCGCGCGAGCGGATGAGATCGAGCCGCGCCAGGAATTCCGGCGTGACGCGCATGTCCGTGCCGCCGTCGCCGACATGCTCGGCGATCATGCGCAGGCGCTCTTCCGGCGAGCGGAAGGCGAGCAGCGCGTGGCCGGAGCCCGTGTCGAACAGGCCGATGCGCGAGCCGACGCGGATCGAGATGCCCCAGTAGCCGGGTGCCTCCTGCTGGGCGATGACGACGGGATTGCCGCGGTCGAAGACGACGAGCTGGTTGGCCTGGCGCGAGGCTTCGGCCAGTTCACGCATCAGCGGCACGGCGAAAGAGACGAGCCGGCGCACCGGCGCGTGCAGTTGCGCGAGGCCGAAGAGTTTCAGGGTCAGCGAGAAGCGGTCGCCGTCGATGCGGGTGACGTAGCCGCGTTTCACCAGCCGGTCGAGCATGCGGTAGAATTCGTTCGGGCTGCGATCGAGCCGCTTGGCGATCTCCGCCTGGGTGAGGCCGCCGTCGACGCCGGCGAGGAGCTCCAGGATGTCGAGGCCCTTGTCGAGCGCCGGCGCCCTGTAGCGATCGTTTTCCTCGTCCGACACCCGAATTCCTCCAGTGAATGAGTAGATTCATATACGCAGAAATAAGGCGTGACAATCCCGGGATACCGATTTGCGCTTGACGATATGTGAATAGTAAGTTTGTATATGAATGAAGCTCTTATTGGTAAGGGCTGGCGAGAAGCCAATGGGAGGAGAAGATGACGAGATTTCTAGCCGGCGTTGCCGCCGGTGCCGTGATCTGCGCGTGGGCGGGCGCTGCGCTCGCCGCCGATCTGCCGGGAAAATTCGAGGGCGTCACCGTCGATGCGAAGCTCATCGGCGGCCAGCAGTATGAAGCGCTCTATGCGCGCATTGCCGAATGGGAGAAGGCGACCGGCGCGAAGGTGAACGTTCTTTCCAAGAAGAACCATTTCGAGCTGGACAAGGAGATCAAGTCGGATATCGCGACCGGCAACATCACCTGGTGCGTCGGCTCGAACCATTCGTCCTTCGCCCCGCAATATCCCGACATCTACACCGATCTTTCTGCGCTCTTGCCGAAGGAGGAGATCGATGCCTTCGTGCCGGCGAACATCGCCTCCTCGACGCTCGACGGCAAGCTGGTGATGCTGCCGCGCGCGCAGTTCGACGTTTCCGCGCTCTACTACCAGAAGAGCCTTTATGAGGACGACGCGAAGAAGGCGGCGTTCAAGGAGAAATACGGCTACGATCTCGCCCCGCCGGACACCTGGCGGCAGGTCGCCGACCAGGCGGTCTTCTTCGCGAACCCGCCGGATTTCTACGGTACGCAATATGCCGGCAAGGAGGAGGCGATCAACGGCCGCTTCTATGAAATGCTGGTCGCCGAGGGCGGCGACTATCTCGACGCCGACGGCAAGCCGGCCTTCAACTCGGACGCGGGCGTTCGCGCCCTCGACTGGTTCGTCAACCTCTACAAGGCGAAGGCCGTGCCGGTCGGTACGACCAACTATCTGTGGGACGACCTCGGCCAGGGTTTCGCTTCCGGCACGATCGCCGTCAACCTCGACTGGCCCGGCTGGGCGAGCTTCTTCAATGATCCGAAGTCTTCGAAGGTCGCCGGCAATGTCGGCGTGAAGGTGCAGCCGGCCGGCTCCTCCGGCAAGCGCACCGGCTGGTCCGGCCACCACGGGTTTTCCGTGACGGAAAGCTGCGCCAGCAAGGACGCCGCCGCCTCGCTCGTCTGGTTCCTCACCAACGAGGACAGCCAGAAGCTGGAATCCTCCGCCGGCCCGCTGCCGACGCGCACGGCCGTCTGGGACTACAATATCCAGCAGGCGGAAAGCGACGCGTACCGCAAGGAAGTCCTGACCGCCTTCCAGGAGGCGGCGAAGCACGCCTTCGCCGTGCCGCAGACGCCGGCCTGGATCGAGATCTCCAACGCCGTCTATCCCGAGCTGCAGGCCGCCATCCTCGGCGACAAGACCTCAAAGGAGGCGCTGGACGCGGCGGCCGAGAAGGCGACGCAGATCCTTGAGGATGCGGGCGCGCTCTGAGGCAAGCTTGCCCCTCACCCTGACCCTTTCCCCGCAAGCGGGGAGAGTGACGTGCCCCACGAACGGGCATTGGTTTAGGAAACCGGCGCGGCATATCTCCTTCGCCCCGCTTGCGGGGAGAAGGTGGCCGGCAGGCCGGATGAGGGGCAGCGCCTATTGGCACCCTCGCCTCCGTCATCCTCGGGCTTGACCCGAGGATCCATGCGTCCGCGATGAGTGGGGGGTGGGGCACCGCCCGAAACAAGCGAACCGGCGGCCGTCCGTAGCGGCCGCTTCTCGAAATACGGCCGGCGCCCTGAAAGGGCGGCCGACCGGAGCATATCCAAGAGGCATTCATGAAAGGCTGGAGGCCACCGGCGCCGTTTCTGCTTCTGCTGCCCGCCATCGTGGTGCTCGCGGCCGTCGTCATCGTTCCGCTCATCCTGTCGCTCTATTCGAGCTTCACGCCCTTCCGGCTGACGCAGCCCGCCTCGCTCTATACCTTCATCGGCTTTCGCAACTATGCGCGCATCCTGGCGGACCGCGAATTCTGGACGGCGTTCGGCCGCACCGTGCTCCTGCTCACCGTCGCGCTGAATGTCGAAATGCTGCTCGGCCTCGGCCTTGCCATGCTGGTGGAGAAGGCGACGAGCGGACAGCGGCTGCTGAGAACCATCATGATGTTCCCCATGATGTTCTCGCCGATCCTCGTCGGCTTCCAGTTCAAGTTCATGTTCAACGACAATATCGGCCTCGTGAACAACGCCCTGCAATCGCTCGGCCTGACGGACCAGGCGATCCCGTGGCTGATCGACGGCTCGCTCGCCTTCACCGCCATTCTTGTCGCCGAAATCTGGTCGTCCACCTCGGTCTTCGCCATCCTCATCCTCGCGGGCCTGCTCGCCATGCCGAAGGAGCCGATCGAGGCGGCGCGTGTCGACGGCTGCACGCCCTGGCAGACGTTCCGCTACGTCACCTGGCCCTTTATCATGCCGTTTGCCTATATCGCCATGACCATCCGCTCGCTCGATGTCGCGCGAGCCTATGACATCGTGAAGATCATGACGGACGGCGGGCCGGCCAAGCGCACCGAGCTGCTGTGGACGCTCGTCTCGCGCACCGCCTATGCCGATGCCCGCATGGGTCTCGCCAATGCCATGGCCTATGTCGCGATCCTGCTTTCCATCCTCTTCACCGTCTATTTCTTCCGCAAGCTTGCGGCGGCGCGGACCCAGATCGCGGCCGAATGGTAAGGGGGGAGTGGTAAAGATGAACGAGAACACGAAAGCCCGCCTCAACGGCCTTCTCCTCTCCGCCGCGCACAAGATTGGCCTCTTCCTGGCGATGACCGTCATCTGCCTGCCGGGCCTGTGGATCGTGCTCGCCTCCTTCCGCCCGACGGTCGAGATCATGGCGAAGCCGCCAGTCTGGATCCCCGAGGACCTGTCCTTCGATGCCTATGTCGCGATGTTCTCCGGCGTCGGGCAGGGCGGCATTCCGGTCATCGAGTATTTCCGCAATTCGCTGATCGTTTCCGTCACCTCGACGGCGATCGCGCTCGCCATCGGCATGGCCGGCGGCTATGCCTTCGCGCGTTTCCGCTTCAAGGTGAAATCCTCGATCTTCCTCGGCCTGATGCTGACGCGCACGGTGCCGGGCATCGCGCTCTCGCTGCCGCTGTTCTTCGTCTATTCGAAGCTCGGCATCATCGATACGCATTTCGGGCTGATCATGGCCTATGTGGCGCTCAACGTGCCCTTCACGATCTGGCTGATCGACGGCTTCTTCCGGCAGGTGCCGCGGGATCTCGCCGAGGCCGCGCAGATCGACGGCTGCACGCGCTGGCAGGCCTTCTGGCAGGTGGAGTTCCCGCTCGCCGGCCCCGGAATCGCGTCGGCCGGCATCTTCGCCTTCCTTACCTCGTGGAACGAGTTCGCGCTCGCCTCGCAGCTCACCCGTTCCGTCAATTCCAAGACGCTGCCCGTCGGCCTGCTCGACTATACCGCGGAGTTCACCATCGACTGGCGCGGCATGTGCGCGCTGGCGGTGATCATGATCATCCCCGCTCTCGTGCTGACCTTCGTCGTGCAGAAGCATCTGGTGTCCGGCCTCACCTCCGGCGCAGTCAAAGGATAATCCATGGCAACCGTTTCCCTCGAAAAGCTGGTCAAGCGCTACGGTGCGGTCGAAGTGGTCCATGGCATCGACCTGGAGGTGGCCGACCGCGAGTTCATTGCTCTCGTCGGCCCCTCCGGCTGCGGCAAGTCGACGACGCTGCGCATGATCGCCGGGCTGGAACCGATCTCCGGCGGCAATCTCAGGATCGGCGGCAAGATCGTCAACGACCTGCCGCCGCGCTCGCGCAACCTTGCCATGGTCTTCCAGTCCTACGCGCTCTATCCGCATATGACGGTGCGCGAGAACATGGGCTTCTCGCTGAAGATCGCCGGCCAGAAGCCGGAGGAGATCGCCCCGCGCGTGGAGGAGGCGGCAAAAACGCTCGACCTCGCGCATCTCCTCGACCGGCGGCCCTCGCAGCTTTCCGGCGGCCAGCGCCAGCGCGTCGCCATGGGCCGCGCCATCGTGCGCCAGCCGGAAGTCTTCCTCTTCGACGAGCCGCTGTCGAACCTCGATGCGAAGCTGAGGACGCAGATGCGCGTCGAGATCAAGAAGCTGCATGCCAAGGTGCAGTCGACGGTAATCTACGTCACGCACGACCAGGTGGAGGCGATGACGCTCGCCGACCGCATCGTCATCATGCGCGACGGTCATATCGAGCAGGTCGGCACGCCGGAGGACGTCTTCCAGCGGCCGAACTCGAAATTCGTCGCCGGCTTTATCGGCTCGCCGCCGATGAACCTCAAGGACGCCGAGATCGCCGACGGCCATGTGGTCTTTTCCAGTGGCGACCGCCTGCCGCTGCCGTCCCGCTTCCGGGATCGGGTGACGGCTGGCCAGAGGGTGACCTTCGGCCTGCGACCGGACGATCTTTATCCCGCCGGCCACGGCATCCATTCCGGCGAGGATGCCGATGTATACAGGCAGGACCTGCGCGTCATCCTCACCGAGCCGCTCGGCAACGAGACCCTCGTCTTCTCCGATTTCGGCGGCGCGGAATGGGTCGGCCGCATGCTGAACCCGCGGCGACTTGTGTCCGGCGAAGCGCTGCCCTTCTGCTTCGACCTCTCCCAGGCTCACCTCTTCGACGGTGAGACCGGCAAGACGCTCAGGGGCTGACATGGCGAGGATCGAACGCATCGAGCTGAAAATGGTCGACCTTCGCCCGAAGGTCGAGCGCACGGACGCCATCCAGAGCTTCGTTTCCCAGGAAACGCCGCTCGTCACCGTTACCGACAGCGACGGGGCGGTCGGCACCGGCTACAGCTACACGATCGGTACCGGCGGCTCCTCCGTCATGCGGCTTCTTGCCGATCATCTCGCGCCGCGCCTTCTCGGCCGCGACGCCGACCGGATAGAGGCGATCTGGCACGAGCTGGAATTTACGACCCATGCGACGACCATCGGCGCGATCACCTCGATCGCGCTCGCCGCCATCGACACCGCGCTCTGGGATTTGCGCGCGCGAAAACAGAACCTGCCGCTCTGGAAGCTCGCCGGCGGGGCGAAGGGCCGCTGCCCGCTCTACACGACCGAGGGCGGCTGGCTGCACATTCCGGTGGAGGCGCTCGTCGAGGATGCGCTGGATGCCAAGGCGAAGGGTTTTTCCGGCTCCAAGGTGAAGATCGGCAAGCCGCATGGATCCGAGGATTTCGCGCGCCTCTCGGCCGTGCGCAAGGCGGTCGGCGACGGCTACGAGATCATGACGGACGCCAACCAGGGTTTTTCCGTCGACGAGGCGATCCGCCGGGCCGGGCGCCTGCGCGACCTCGATCTCGGCTGGATCGAGGAACCGTTGCCGGCGGACGACATCGACGGCCATGTCCGCCTCAACCGCGCGACGGCGACACCCATCGCCGTCGGCGAATCGCTCTATTCGATCCGCCATTTCCGCGAATACATGCAGAAGGGTGCCTGCTCCATCGTGCAGGTCGATGCCGGCCGCATCGGCGGCATCACGCCCTGGCTGAAGGTGGCGCATGCGGCGGAGGCCTTCGACATGCCCGTCTGCCCGCATTTCCTGATGGAGCTGCATGTCAGCCTGACCTGTGCGGTGCAGAACGGCAAATATCTCGAATACATTCCGCAACTCGACGACATCACCACCTCGCGCTTGACCATCGAGAACGGCATGGCGCTCGCGCCCATGACGCCGGGCCTCGGCATCGATTGGGACTGGGATGCGATCCGCGCGCGCTCCATTGCCGAATTCGAGCGCGAAATCCGGAAAAGGGTCTAGGAGATGCAGCGCATCGGCATGGTGATCGGCGTGAAGCCGGAGAAGATCGAAGACTACAAGCGCCTGCACGCCGCCGTCTGGCCGGAGGTGCTGGCGATGATTTCCGCCTGCAATATGAGGAACTATTCGATCTTCCTGAAGGAGCCGGAGAACCTGCTGTTCTCCTTCTTCGAATATCACGGCAGCGACTATGCCGCCGACATGGCGAAGATGGCCGCCGACGCGAAGACGCAGGAATGGTGGGCCGTCTGCATGCCCTGCCAGTCGCCGCTGGAGACGCGGAAGGATGGCGAGTGGTGGGTGGGCATGGAAGAGGTGTTCTTTCATGCGTGAGGTTGTGGTTCACCCCCCTCTGCCCTGCCGGGCATCTCCCCCTCAAGGGGGGAGATCGGCACGAGGCAAAACCCGTGCTCAATCGGAAACGCTGGAGATAGGCGAGACGGTGCTCCATCCAATCTCCCCCCTTGAGGGGGAGATGCCCGGCAGGGCAGAGGGGGGTGAGGCTAAGGTTACGCCTCATCTTCAAGAGGTGTGCCATGTCCTTTGACCCCCAAACCCTAGCCCAATCCTGGCCGCTGCCGGCGAACCCGCGTCCCATCGTCACCTTCGGCGCCGGCTCGATCGTCGGCGACGCGCATTATCCGGCCTATCGCAAGGGCGGCTTCCCGATCGCCGGCCTCTATGATCCGGACCACGACAAGGCGAAGGCGCTCGCCGAAAGGTGGAGCGTCACGGCCTATCGCACCGTCGAGGAGGCCATTGCCGTCGAGAGCGCCATCTTCGATCTCGCAACGCCCCCGGCCGCACATGCGAAGGTGCTGGCGGCGCTGCCGGAGGGGGCGGCGGTGCTGATCCAGAAGCCGATGGGGGCCGACCTGTCCGCTGCGACGGAGATCCTGACGATCTGCCGCGACAGGAAGCTCAAGGCCGCCGTCAATTTCCAGCTTCGTTTCGCGCCGATGATGCTGGCGCTGAAGGACGCCATCGCCAGGGGGCTTCTCGGCGAGGTCGTCGATTTCGACGTCCATCTGGCGCTCGATACGCCCTGGCAGCTCTGGTCCTTCCTCGAAGGCCTGCCGCGCATCGAGATCGCCATGCACTCGATCCATTATCTCGACGTCATCCGCCAGGTGCTGGGCGATCCCGGGGGCGTGCACGCCAAGTCGATCGGCCACCCGAACCATGGGATGGCGCAAACGCGCACCACGGCAATCCTCGACTATGGCGACCGTGTCCGCTGCGCCCTTTCGGTCAACCACGACCACAGGTTCGGCCGCAGGCATCAGGCCTGCGAATTCCGCGTCTCGGGCACCGAGGGCGCGGCCTATCTCCAGCTCGGCGTCAATCTCGATTATCCGCGCGGCGAGCCCGACATTCTGGAGATCCATCTCAAGGGCGGCGAGGGCTGGGTGCCGGTGCCGTTGGAAGGAACGTGGTTCCCGGACGCCTTCGTCGGCCGCATGGCGAACCTTCAGCGCTTCATGTCGGGCGAAGACGCGGAACTCGTCTCCTCGGTCGAGGATGCATGGATGACCATGGCGCTCGTCGAGGCGGCCTATGCCTCCAGCGCCGCGCCCGCGACGCCGCTCGCCGCACGGCCCTAGACAGGAACAGCCTATGGAACAGGTCAGGTATTTCGAAGACTATGAAATCGGCGAGGGGCGCAAGACGAGCGGGCGCACCATCACGGAGACCGATTTCGTCGTGCATGCCGGGCACACGGGCGATTTCTTCCCGCACCACATGGATGCCGAATTCATGAAGACGCAGCCTTTCGGCCAGCGCATCGCCCATGGCACCATGGTCTTTGCGATTGGCGTCGGACTGACGGCGAGCGTCATCAATCCTGTTGCATTTTCCTACGGTTATGATCGCATGCGCTTCATCAGGCCCGTCTTCATCGGTGATACGATCCACACCCGCGTGACGATATCAGGTAAGGAGGATGATCCGAAACGCGCCGGCTTCGGCCGGGTGATCGAGCGCACGGAAGTCGTCAACCAGAAGGGCGAGGTCGTTCTCGCCGCAGACCATATCTACGTCGTCGAGCGCCGTCCGGGCGCCTGACGCACCACAAGGAGCCATCATGAGCCTTTCCCTTCAAGACAAGCGCGTCCTCATCACCGCCGCAGGCCAGGGCATCGGCAAGGCGAGCGCCATCGCCTTCGCCCGCGCGGGCGCCAAGGTCGTCGCGACCGACATCAATGCCGATGCGCTGAAAAGCCTTGCCGGCGAGGCGGGTATCGAGACCTATGTGCTCGACGTCCTGAGCGAGGAGACGGTCAACCGCGTGGTCTCGGCGACCGGCCCGTTCGACGTGCTCTTCAACTGCGCCGGCTTCGTGCACGCCGGCACGATCCTCGACATGCCGGACAAGGACCTCGATTTTGCCTTCGACCTCAATGTCCGCGCCATGGTGCGCACCATCCGCGCCGTGCTGCCAGCGATGCTGGAGAAGAAGGACGGCGCGATCATCAACATGGCCTCGGTCGCCTCCAGCATGAAGGGCGTGCCGAACCGGGCGGCCTACACCATCACCAAGGCGGCGGTCGTCGGGCTCACCAAGTCGGTGGCGGCCGACTACGTGGCTGAGGGCATCCGCTGCAACTGCATCTGCCCCGGCACGGTGGAAAGCCCCTCGCTGCAGGATCGCCTGCGCGCGCAGGGCAACTACGAGACGGCGCGCGCGGCCTTCATCGCCCGCCAGCCGATCGGCCGCATCGGAACGCCGGAAGAGATCGCCGACCTCGCCGTCTATCTCGCGAGCGCCACCTACACGACCGGACAGGCCTACGCCATCGACGGCGGCTGGACCATCTGAGACATTTTTTAGCCGGCAGAGCGCCGGCCATTGCAAGGGCCGCACCATGACCAAGATCACCAGCCTTCGCTCGATCGACCTGCGCTTTCCCACCTCGCAGAGCCTCGACGGCTCGGACGCCATGAACCCGGATCCGGACTATTCGGCCGCCTATGTGGTGCTCGGCACGGATGCGCCCGGCCTCGAAGGCCATGGCCTCACCTTCACCATCGGCCGCGGCAACGAGATCTGCTGCCTGGCGATCGAGGCGATGAAGCATCTGGTGGTCGGCCTCGACCTTGCCTGGGTGCGCGAAAATCCCGGCCGCTTCTGGCGTCATGTCACGAGCGACAGCCAGTTGCGCTGGATCGGCCCGGACAAGGGCGCGATGCATCTGGCGACCGGGGCCGTGGTGAATGCCGTCTGGGACCTCCTGGCCAAGCAGGCGGGCAAACCCGTCTGGCGGCTCGTCGCCGAGATGAGCCCGGAGGAGATCCTCTCCATCGTCGATTTCCGCTACCTGACGGATGCGCTGACGCCGGAGGAGGCGCTGGCCATCCTGAAGAAGGCGGAAGCCGGCAAGGCGGAGCGCATCGCGACGCTGGAGAAGGAAGGTTACCCCTGCTACACGACCTCGGCCGGCTGGCTCGGCTATGACGACGAGAAGCTGCGCCGCCTCTGCCAGGAGGCCGTCGACCAGGGGTTCACCCATATCAAGATGAAGGTCGGCCGTGACCTCGAAGACGACAAGCGGCGCCTGCGCATCGCCCGCGAGGTGATCGGCGACGAGCGCACCATGATGATCGACGCCAACCAGATCTGGGAGGTGGGGCAGGCGATCGACTGGGTGTCGGAGCTGAAACCCTACAAGCCCTTCTTCATCGAGGAGCCGACGAGCCCGGACGACATCGCCGGCCACAAGGCGATCCGCGCGGCCATTCATCCGGTCAAGGTGGCGACGGGCGAGATGTGCCAGAACCGCATCATCTTCAAGCAGATGATCGCCGGCGGCGCGATCGACATCGTGCAGATCGACAGCTGCCGCATGGGCGGCCTCAACGAAGTGCTCGCCGTGCTTCTGATGGCGGCGAAATACGGCCTGCCGGTCTGGCCGCACGCCGGCGGCGTCGGCCTTTGCGAATATGTCCAGCATCTTTCGATGATCGACTACGTCGCTGTCTCCGGCACGAAGGAGGGCAGAGTGATCGAATATGTCGACCACCTGCACGAGCATTTCGTCGATCCCTGCCGCATCGAGAACGCCGCCTATATGCCGCCTGCGCGGCCGGGTTTCTCCATCGAGATGAAGCCGGAGTCGATCGCGGCCTATACGTTCGGGTGACGAGGCGCGGGCGGCTGTCCCCGCCGCCCCTTCGACAGGCGGATATCAGGACACGGGCTTGAGGGTGCCGTCCATCACGAAGCGGGGCGTCTCTTCCGGGCGGTCGTGAACCTGCCAGCGGATGGCGTTCGCGCCGATGTGGAACACGGCGGTCGTCAGCGTGTTCTCGTGGTCCGGGTCGTCCGGCTGCGCACGGTAGATGGGCAGCGGCGCTACGGCCTTGTCCCACAGGATGGCGCGTGGATTCCGCAGGCCTTCTCCGCCCTCGGCGATGAGTTGGTCCCCGCGTTGCTGCCGGGACCGGGAGGAGCCGGTGATCACCTGCCGCTCGCCGGCCATGCCGGCATGAACGAGGTGGTTGGCGTGGCATTGCGGGCGGTCGAGCGTGACGGCGGAGCAGTGCTTGTGGGTGAATTCCACGCCGACAAGCCGCGGATCGCCCCTTTGCCCGAGCGTCATGTGGAACGCGCCGGCGCGTTCCGAGCTCTCCAGCAGGTGGATAGCCGCGTCGATCGACGGGCAATCCAGCAGGGCGCGACCGAGCACCATGCGCGGCAGGCCGGCGCCGACACCGCGCGAGCGGATATTGTTGACGGTCTGGACGAGACCTGTCGCCGTCACCGCAAAGGTATGGCCGGGGATCGAGGCCGGGTAGACGAAGCTGGTGAAGGCCGTGCCGCCCCCGGGGCGGATATGGGCGAGCGCGCAATGGCCGCGAAAGCCGGGATCGCCGTCCTCGTTGTGGGCGAGCAGCGGTTCGGCGCCCGGTATCTGCACCGTCGTGCAGCCGTCCGGCGCGAAGGCCCAGAGGTCGCCGCGGCAGTTCCACAGGAAGACGTCGTCGAAGGGAAGATCGAGGCCGAGGGCGAGGCCCTGCAGTTCCGCCCAACAGGCGGGGAAGCGGGCCTCCACCATCCGGCGCATCGCGGCAACGCGCGGATCCGCGCGAAAGGCGAGGACCGAAGCCCAGGCATGGCCGTGCACGAGGTGGCGATGGGCGATATCGCGGCCGAAACGGCCGAGCTGGAGGCCGATCTCCCGCGGCATGCCGGCGATCTCGATGAAACCCAGCCGGTTTTCAGTGGACATGCTGCAAGAACTCCCGCAGGCGTGGATTTTCCGGATTGGCGAGCAGGTCGGCCGGCTTGCCGTCGACGGAGATCTTGCCGTCCTCCATGAAGATCAGCCGCGTGCCGACCTGGCGGGCAAAGGCCATTTCATGCGTGACCACGATCATCGTCATGCCCTCCTCGGCGAGCGCCTGCATGACGCGCAGCACCTCGTGGCGCAGCTCCGGGTCGAGCGCGGAGGTCGGCTCGTCGAACAGCATCAGCTTCGGCTTGACGGCCAGCGCCCGGGCGATCGCCACGCGCTGCTGCTGGCCGCCGGAAAGCTCGGCCGGATAGTGGTGGCCGCGCTCGGCAAGGCCCACCTTGGCGAGCAGCGCCCTGGCCTGCTCCTCGGCCTCGGCACGGCTGATGCCGCGCACCCGCCGGGGGCCGAAGGCGACGTTCTCCAGCGCCGTCATCTGCGGGAAGAGGTTGAACTGCTGGAAGACCATGCCAGCCTCCTGGCGGATGAGCCGCACCTGCGAGCGGCCGGCCTTGACGCTGATATTGTCGACGACGAGATCCCCACCGTTGATCTCCTCCAGCGCGTTGATGCAGCGAAGCAGCGTCGACTTTCCCGAGCCGGACGGGCCGATCAGCACGACCACCTCGCCCTTGTCGATGTTGAGGTCGACCTCGCGCAGCACCACGACGGGGCCGAAGGTCTTGGTGACGTTTCGAAATTCCACGATGCTCACAGGATTCGCATCCTCTTTTCGGTGACGCGCAGGATCAGCGTCAGGGTTCCGGTCATCAGGAGGTAGAGGATCGCCACCGCGCTCCAGATCTCGACCGCGCGGAAGTTGGCGGCCATGATCTCCTGGCCCTGGCGGGTGAGCTCGCCGACGCCGATGACGATGAACAGCGAGGTGTCCTTGAGGCTGACGATGAACTGGTTGCCGAGCGGCGGGATCATGCGCCGGAAGGCGACGGGGCCGATGATGTAGACCAGCACCTTCCACAGCGGCAGGCCGAGCGCCAGGCCGGCCTCCTTCAGGCCCCGGTGCACGGAAAGGAACGAGCCGCGCACGATCTCCGCGATATAGGCGCCGGCATTGACGACGATCGCCGTGACGGCGGCGGTCATCGGATTGACGCGGATATCGGCGAGAACCGGCAGTGCGAAATAGATGAACATCACCTGCACGACGATCGGCGTGCCGCGGATGAGCTCGATATAGGCAAAGGCGACGGCGTTCAGGAACGCATTGCCATAGGCGCGCATCAGGCCCGCGACGAAGCCCACGGCAAGGCCGCCCACGAGGCCGGCAAGGGTGATGAGGATGGTAAGGCGTGCGCCGCTCAACAGGGCGGGCATGGCCTCGCCGATAACGGACCAGTCGAATTCCATGAAGGGCTCCCCGGCGTGAGGAGGGCGCGCCAGCCTGCCGGCGCGCCCGGGACTAAGGCATCAGAGCTTAGGCTCGGTGCCGAACCACTTCTTGTAGATCTCGGTGTAGCGGCCGTCCTTCTTCATGTTGGCGAGGGCGGCGTTCACCTTGGCGACGAGCTCGCTGCCCTTCGGGAAGCCGATGCCGTATTGATGGGCCATCATCTGCTCGCCGACTGCCTTCACCTTGCCGCCGCCGGCGGTCTTCACGTAGTAGAGCACGTTTGGCGTATCGTGCATGGCGGCGTCGACGCGGCCGGTCTGCAGTTCCAGATAGGCATTGTCGATGTTGGGGAACTGGCGCAGCTCCGTCTCCTTGAAGTGCTCCTTGGCGTAGTCCGTCGCCGAGGTGCCGGTCTTGGTGGCGAGGATCTTGCCCTTCAGGTCCTCGGCGCTCTGGACCGTGCTGTCCGCCGGCACCATCAGCAGGAAGCCGCTGTCGTAATAGCCGTCGGAGAAATCGATCGCCTTCTTGCGCTCGTCCTTGATGGTGATGCCGGCGAGCGCGACATCCACCTGCTTGGTCTGGAGCGCGGGGATGATGCCGTTGAAGTCCATCGGCTGCAGCGTGTAGGTGACGCCGATCTCCTTGGCGATGGCATCCCACATGTCTATGTCGAAGCCGACATATTTGTCGCCTTCCTTGAATTCGAAGGGCACGAAGGCCGTGTCGGTGGCGACCACAAGGTCCTCGGCTTGCGCGGCCTGGCCGAAGGCGAGGGCCGATGCGAAGGCGGCAAATAGAATGGTACGCAGTTTCATGGTCGTTCCCCTTTTGCTTGGTTATGCGTGTGGAAGTGTGCTGACGGCGGCATCGATCGCATCGCCCAGCCGCTCGACGATGCGCGTGATATCCGCGCGCTCGACGATGAAGGGCGGGGCGATCAGCACATGATCGCCCTGCCGGCCGTCGATCGTGCCGCCCATCGGATAGACCATCAGGCCGCGCGCCATGGCTTCCTTCTTGATCAGGACGTTGAGCTTGAATTTCGGGTCGAAGGGCTGCTTGCCGGCGCGATCGGCCACCAGTTCAACCCCGCGGAACAGGCCGCGCCCGCGGATGTCGCCGACATGATGGTGGTTGCCGAGGCGCTCGACGAGCTGGCGCTCCAGTTCCGCGCCCATCGCAACGACGTTGGCAAGAAGGTTTTCGCGCCGGATGACCTGCTGCACCGCAAGGCCGGCGGCGGCGGCCATCGGATGGCCCATATAGGTGTGTCCGTGCTGGAAGAAGCCGGAGCCGCTGGCGAAGGCCTCGAAGATCTTCTCCGAGAGGAGCACGGCGCCGACCGGCTGGTAGCCGCCGCCAAGCCCCTTGGCGATGGTCATCAGGTCGGGCGCGACGCCGTCCTGCTCGCAGGCATGCAGCGTCCCGGTGCGGCCCATGCCGCACATCACCTCGTCGAGGATGAGCAGCACGCCGTAGCGGTCGCAGATGGCGCGGATACGCTTCAGATAGTCGGCGACGGGCGGGACCGCGCCGGCCGTGGCGCCGACGACCGTCTCAGCGACGAAGGCGATGACCTCGTCCGCGCCGAGTTCGAGGATCTTGTCTTCCAGCTGCTGCGCGGCGCGAGCGGCATAGGCCTCGTCGCTCTCGCCGCTTTCCTGCAGGCGATAGGCGTAGCATGGATCGATATGGTGGGTTTCGACGAGCAGCGGCTTGAACTGCGCGCGCCGCCACTCGTTGCCGCCCGCGGCAAGCGCCCCGAGCGTGTTGCCGTGATAGCTCTGCCGGCGCGCGATGATGTGGCGGCGCTGCGGCTCGCCCTTCTCGACGAAATATTGCCGCGCCATCTTCAGCGCCGCCTCGACCGCTTCCGAGCCGCCGCTGACGAGATAGGCATGGCTCAACCCTGCCGGCGCGTCCGCGATCAGCAGTTCCGCCAGCGCCTCGGCAGCCTCGGAGGTGAAGAAGCCCGTATGGGCATAGGCGAGCCGGTCGAGCTGTTCGTGCAGGGCGGAAAGGACGGCGGGATGGGCGTGGCCGAGGCAGGAGACGGCCGCGCCGCCCGAGGCGTCGATATAGGCCTTGCCCTCGGCGTCGAACAATTCGATGCCCCTGCCGCCCACGGCGACCGGCATGCGGGAATGGATGGCGCGATGCAGAAGGCGGGTCACGGACGCTTCATCCTCGTCTTGAGATGGGTGTTGAGGGCGGCCGACTGGCGGTCGACGGCGGCAAGCGCGGCGCCTGCCGCATCCCCCGCCTGGCCGGCGACCAGCGCGCCCA